>JBDTUL010000165.1:0-11182 GCA_040007735.1 Gammaproteobacteria bacterium
CAGCGATGCGCACGTTCAGGTCGCGATAGAGCGGCGCGCCCTGCCCGGCATAGCGGAACGTAACGTGCTCGAACCGCACTTCGCCCCCGCCAATGCGCAGGGCGCGGGCATCAGCCGAATCTGCGACGCCCAGGGGTTCGTCGAAGAGGCGCACCATCTCTTCCATTTCATTCACTGCGCGCTGCAGATGATGGACGTGCTGCCCTATCTCACGCAGATAGCCATGCACGACGAAATACGTAGTGAGAACGTACGTGATCTCACCGGGCGTTGCGCGGCCCTTCCACCACAACCAGAGCGCGGTCGCGGTGACTGCTGTACGCACGGCCCACAAGAGCGCGAGCTGCCCCGTGCCGCTGTAGGTGTGACGCATCCATGTGCGCCGGGAGCGGTCGGACCATTTGTCGATTACCACGCCCAGACGCGCGTCTTCGCGAGCCTCCGCACCAAATGATTTGACGACGGAGTTGGCTCCGAGCGCGTCCGACAACACACCGCCAATGCGCGTATCCAGCGCATTGGAAAGGCGCGACGCAGGGGCGATGACGTGCGTTGCGAGTAACACCGTGAGCGCGACGTACGCGATTGCGCCGAACGCCATGATCACACCCATGACGGGCCAGTGATCTGCAAGCAGCACCACTGTGGCCACGAGCACCACGGCGGAGGGCAGGAGCGCCAGGAGCAGCACGTCGTTGAGCGTGTCCAGCGCCCACATTCCGCGGGTGATCTTGCGCACTACCGAGCCAGCAAAGCTGTTGGCGTGCCAGTCCGTAGAAAAGCGCTGGACGCGATGAAACGATTCCTGCGCGACCCTGCGCATGGTGCTCAGGGTCAACGGGACGATGCCCCACCACGCCAGGTGGCGCAGGCCCACCATGAGCAGACCGAGGGCCCCCATGACGACAAAGGCCGACAGCGCCGTGCCGGCTGCGGATTTGCCTTGCGCCAGCGCATCTACGAGACGGCCGGCGTAGACCGGGACCACCACCTCAGTGAGCGTGGCCAGCGACATCGCGAGCACGATGCCGGCCACCAGCGCCTTGCGGGCCTTCCAGTGTTCGACGGTAAACGAGATGACATTGCGAAGGGCTTGCGAGCCTTTCGCGCGAGATTTGACCATGAGATGATTGAAGCGCGCTACCGCGCTATTTCCTTAGCGAAGACGGAGAAACGGAGGCAGGCGGGAAGCGGCTGGTTTAGCGCCGCCCGACAGGTTTTAAACCTGCGGTTTGCCTGCCACGGGTGGAAGGTGCATGCGTGACTTGATCATCGGTGCCCTCCCTTGTCTTCGCGGATTGCGGTGGATGGCGAGGAGCGAATTTCTACCATTCTCAGGCGAATCGATCAAGCGCGTCGTTGCTTATTATTCCTCAGGCACTTGTTCAAACACCTCGACCCACAGTGCGTCCCGGAACCCGGTGCTACAATAGACCGCAATTCCGCGCCGGCCCGAATCAACCTCCGGCGACGGTGCGGATGGAGAAGCGAATATGCCCTGGTGGGGATGGCTGGTGTTCGGAATCGGGCTGCTCGGCGTCGAGATGTTTGCCATCGATGCGGAGTTCTACCTGGTGTTCATAGGCGCGTCCGCGGCCATCGTTGGCTTGCTGGGGCTCGTGGGCCTCGAGATGCCGCAGTGGGGCCAGTGGCTTTTGTTCGCCGCGCTGGCCATCGGCGCCATGCTTGCCTTCAGGCGCCGCGTCTATGTACTGGTTCGTGGCGCGAGCGGCCACGTGCAGGAACGCATTACCACCGGCGACAAGATCAGGGTCGCGGCGCGACTCGAGCCGGGGCAAACCTGCCGGGTCGACTACCGCGGCACCACTTGGACAGCCTGCAACGCAGACACCGTGCCCATCGAAGCAGGCAGTGAGGCCTTCATCAGCCACACCGACGAGCTCACTTTGCATTTGAAAACAGTATCGACCGCGGCCTAGCGAGAGAGAACTCATGGAAACCCTGTACGTCGTCCTGGTCGTCGCGATACTGGCAGTGATCGTGCTCGCGAAGACCGCCACTGTCGTTCCCCAGCAAAGCGCGTTCGTTATCGAGAATCTGGGGCGTTATAGCCGAACCATCCAGGCCGGTTTTCACATCCTGACACCGTTTGTCGAGCGCATTGCCTACAAGCACAACCTCAAGGAAGAGGCGATCGATATCCCCGAACAGATCTGCATCACGCGAGACAACGTGCAGGTCGGTGTAGACGGCGTTCTCTATCTGCAGATTCTCGATGCGAGCAAAGCCTCCTACGGCATCACGAACTATCGCTTTGCTATCGTGCAACTCGCGCAGACGACGCTGAGAAGCGAGATCGGCAAGATCGAGCTCGACCGCACATTCGAAGAGCGCGCAACTATCAACGCCAACGTCGTCAGCGAGCTCGACAAGGCCTCCGCTCCGTGGGGCGTGAAGGTGCTGCGTTACGAAATCAAGAACATCAACCCGCCCAAGGACGTCCTGCAGGCCATGGAAAAGCAGATGCGCGCGGAGCGGGAAAAGCGCGCCGTGGTGCTGACCTCCGAAGGCGAGCGCGACGCGAAGATCAACCAGGCCGAAGGCGAGAAGCAGCGGGTCATCAAGGAATCGGAAGCGAACCAGCAGCAGCAGATCAACGAAGCGCAAGGCGAAGCGCAGGCCATCCTCGCGGTGGCCACGGCTACTGCGGAGAGCCTGCGGCGCGTCGGCGAAGCCCTGAGCGGGCGCGGCGGCATGGAGGCAATGCAGCTGCGCGTGGCCGAAGAGTACATCAAGCAGTTTGGCCACCTTGCCGATGAAGCCCAGGCCACGCTGATCGTGCCCGCGAATCTCAGCGACATCTCATCGATGATTGCGCTCGCCACGAGCGTGGTGAAGAGCCAGACCGCCAAGACGAGCTAGCCGCAGGCGAGCGCGCCTGGACTCAGAGCGACCTTGCCGCGCGCCTGAAAGTGTCCCGCCAGAGCGTCAACGCGATAGAGACCGAGCGCTACGAGCCGAGCCTGTCGCTCGCGTTCGCCATCGCGAAGCTGTTCGAGCAGCCTATCGAAACGATATTCCGGCCTGGCAGAGGCTAACGGCAGGCGGGATGAACTGCCGGCCGGCAGGACTCAAACAATTTCGTGCCCGCTCTCCAATGCTGCGGACAGTTCACGCAACAGCTTCGCTCCGTCGCCGCGCCACGCACTGCCGTGCATGCAAGCAAGCGTCTGAGGGCGCTCGCGGGCGAGTCTCTCCAGGATCGCCGAGGTTTGCGGGGCATGCGCGAAGTAGTCCATCGGGGCGCGGAACGCTTCGCTGGGGCCGAGGATATCCGACTCCGTCAGTGCGATGTCGCCCCCGCCGCCCTGCGTAAACAGATCACCGCAGAAGAACGTGCGAGTGCTGACCTCCGTCATCAGCCCGCATTCCCATGAATGCGGCATGTGAGGGGTATCGAACCAGCGCACCGTGCGCTGGCCCAACGTCAGCTCTTCCCCGTCGGCGAGAGCGCGAGGCGCACGGTCTGCGAAGTCCCCGATCGACACCATGGCGGCCAGCTGGCTGCAGACCGGCACTGCCTCCGGCGCGGCCGCCAGGAAAGAATTCAGCGCGCCACATTCGTCGGCCTCGAAATGCGACAACCCGATGTATCTCAACCGCTCGATAGGCATTACCGAGCAGACCGCCTCACGCACGAGCGGAAACAACTGTCGCTGCCCGGTATGGAAGAGCAACGGCGCGTCGTCCACGATCAGGTATTGATTGAAACTGAACTCGCCGGGGCCTCCGGGCAGCGAGATCGGCGTGTTGATGCGGAAGATGCTGTCCGCCACTTCCTGAATATTGGTGCCGGACTGCGAATTGGTGATCATAGCTTCCGCCCCCGTGAGATATGCCAGAATTGCCGGGCGTCAAGCTACGCCGTCCACACAGATTCGGGTGCATTTTATGGCCAAAGCTTATTGGATCTCCTGCTATCGCGAAATCATCGACCCCGCCAAGCTGGCCGCCTACGCCAAACTGGCCGGCCCCGCCATCGAAGGCGGCGGTGGGCGCTTCCTGGCGCGCGCGGCTGCTGCCAAAGCGTACGAGGACGGAAAAGCGGAGCGCACCGTGCTCATCGAGTTTGATTCGATCGAGAAGGCGGTCGCCGTACACGAGTGCGCCGCCTATCAGGCCGCCCTTGCGGCACTGGACGGCGGCGCCGTGCGCGATCTGAGAATCGTGCCGGGGGTGTGAGCGTTTGCGGCTACGGCGGCGACTGCGCCGCCCTGTGCCGATCTGCCTCTCTCACGTCCCGGCGATGTCCCGCTTCTTCGTCGCCTTACGATGCGCGGCTTCCTGCTGGAAGATGGGCGTACGGTAAACATTCCCGCGCAATAACTCGGGCGGCAAAGGTTTGAACGCCACCATCGATTCGAGCAACGCGTTACATCGCGCCTCGACGCCTGCGTGGTACTCCGGCTGGGCGACGATGTAGAGATCGTTGTGGAGAATGCCATCGAGCAGCAGGCGAGCGATCACGATTGCACCCTGCGGCCTGACCAGGACAGGGCTGACGCCCGCGGGGACAACTACCGGCCGCGCCAGCGAACCAGCACCGAACACAGGCCGCGGTGGTGCGCCGGGTGCGGCGGCAGGGGGTCCGTCGTTCTTCAATGACTCCGGGCGATAGCTTTCGCTGCTGCCGATGTTGCTGGTAGTCAGGCCGGGAATGAAGGCGGAAGTGCCGATGTTCGTGCTGCGCAGTTCATGTCGCAACTCCTCCATGAGCCCCACGGCGGCGATCTTTGCAACGGTGTAAATGCCGGCGCCGCTGCCCGGCAGAATGCCGCTCGTCGAGGTGGTGGTGACGATGTGGGCGCCCTGCTTGCTGGCGATCATGCGGGGAATGTAAGTGTGGATGCCGTTGATAGGCCCCCACAGATTCACACCGAGTCCCCACTCCCAATCTTTGTGAGTGCCCGTGCTCGCGGGCGCCTGCAAGCCAACGCCGGCGTTGTTGACCAGAATCTGCATACCGCCGAATTTCTTCTCGATCTCCTCAGCGGTGCGCTCCCAGGCGTCGCGGTCCGTGACGTCATGTTTGATCGCGTGCACGCGCGGATCGTTGGCAGGGAATTCTTTGAGCGCATCACCGATGTGCTGCTCGTCGAGGTAGCCGATCACGACCTTCATGCCGGCCTCGTGAAATACACGCGCGATGCCAAGGCCGATGCCACTGGAGCCGCCGGTGATGTAGGCCACCTTTCCTTTGACGTCGGTGATCGGCGGCGGCTGCGAGAGGCCAACGTCGGGGGCGTCCGCCGCCGCCGCGTCTCGCGCAACCACGCCGCCCAACAGGCCGACGGTGCCCGCCGCCGCTGCCATGCCGCCAAGAATCTGCCGCCGGTTCAGTGTCTGCTCGTCCATGCTCGCTCCCGTGTGTCGATGCCGTGATGCTAACAATTTTTGCGGCGCTGAAGCGTCAGCACGGAGGCCGGAGGAGACGACCTCGCACAAACGCGTCCCGAGATCGACCGCGGGCCTCTGAGAGAACTGCTTCTCGACTCACTACATGCCGACACCCTGGCATGGGACTGCCAGATCGACTCGCTCCAGCACACTGGCGCATCATCACATTGGAATTCAAGAATTGCCGTTCGGAGGTGGCCGATATTGTGGTCGCTGCAGATGGCGCCAAGTCGGCGGTTCGTCGTCACATCACTCCGGTGATGCCGTTCTATACAGGCGTAACTGGTTCAAGTCCGAGTTCACCGGCTGGGGCGCAATGTGGGTCGAGCTGTTTGAAAAGGCCGCCACCTTTACGCCTATGAAAGGAAGATGCGCGCCCGTACAGCCGCCGCGGCAGAACAGACCCTGGAATTCACGCGCATCTTCCATTCGCCCGAGGCGATTTCATATTTTCTGGAGTTCTTCACAGAATCGCCAGGCCCCGCGAAGCACTAACGCTCGAGAAGACTCGCTAGGGCAGGTTGCGCTCGAACAGTGCGCAGTAGATGCAATGCGCGTTGCTCGTGTTCTCCACCCATAGGTGGCTGATCCACGGCTTTGCGCTCCTCGCCGCAGCATGCTCGAACGCCTGATGCGAAATGTCGTGCTGGAGCACTGCCGAAGGATGCGCATACTCCAGGATCTCAGTTGCGCGTGAGGTTTCGACCAGCCCTCTGGGGTGCACGGTAATCGCGGCAGCACCCTCATCCAGGCGCTCGGCGAACCGCTCCGCGAATTGGCGCTCGTCTTTGCCGGGGAGCAGAGCAGAGAAGTACTTAACGAATCGCCCATGCGGAGAGTTTTCCGCCTGGAGAGCCGCCCTGCCCGGCTCGCAACCTGCGGTGAGCTCAACGCGATCGGTCGGGAAGCCATCCTGGAACAGGTTCATGCGCACCTGGTCGGCGCTGGCGTAATCGTTGAAGATGGCGAGCAAGACAGCACTCATTGTCCTTCTCCATTCGGCTGCAGCGCAGCCGCAGACTCAACGTAACGGAGATTGTACGCCCGCTCTGCCTATTGCGACTACGCCCCTCCACGCGCCCGCTGTACAATCCGCGTCCCCGATTTGCCGCTCCCCGAGGCCTCCCGTGTCAGAAGATGTGCAAGCTGAGCTCGCGCGCCTGCGAGCCGAGAACGAACTCCTCAAGAAGGCGGGCCGCAGCAAGCTCGCCATGAAAGTCAGCGAGAAAGGTGGCCTGTCCGTCTACGGCATGGGGCGATTTCCGGTGACACTGTACAAGGAGCAGTGGCTGAAGCTCCTGGAAATGGGCGATGAAATCAAGGCGTTCATAGAGGCGAACAACGAGAGCCTGAAGGCCAAAGAATAGCGATCAGCGCGGCCTGACCGGGTCAGCCGACGACTTGATGAAATCGACGAACGCGCGCAGCGGCGCCGGCAGCAGGCTCCGGCCGGAATAGTAGAGAAAAGGCCCCGAGAAGGGCTGCCACCATGGTTCGAGCACGGGTTCCAATGCACCGCTGTCGAGATGCGGGCGCAGCCAGTCCTCAAAAAGATACAGGACGCCCGTGCCGGCGATGGCTGCGTCGACCGCGAGATCGGTAGCCGCACCCACCTGCACGAGAAGGGGGCCCGAAGGGTCGACCTTCACTATCTCGCCATCGCGCTCGAATTCCCACGGCGCCATCGAGCCACTGGCGAAACGGCCGCGCAAACAGGCATGGCTGAGCAGCTCGCGCGGGTGCTGAGGTCGGCCGTGACGATCGAGGTACCCGGGTGATGCCGCAGTCGCAAAGCGCTGGACGCGCGGCCCTATCGGCACCGCGATCATGTCCTTTTCCAGCCGTTCGTCGTAGCGGATTCCCGCGTCACACCCGACCGCCAGAACATCCACGAAGCTATCATCGGCGCACACTTCCAGCCGAATGTCAGGATAAGCGGCGAGGAACGCCGGCACGATCGCGGGCAGCGTCAACCGCGCGGCGCTGACCGGAACGTTGAGCCGGAGCGTGCCCGCCGGCCGATTGCGAAATCCATTCACCACCTCTATCGCGGCCTGAACTTCACTCAGCGCGGGACCCAGCCGCTCGAGCAAGCGCTGCCCTGCCTCGGTCGGGACGACGCTGCGCGTTGTCCGATGGAGAAGCCGGACGCCGAGGTGAGTTTCGAGCCGACGGACCGCCTCGCTGAGACCGGAAGCGCTGCCGCCACTTGCACGCGCGCCGTCGCGAAATCCCCTGGCACGCGCCACGGCCAGGAACGCGTTCAAGTCGCCCAGGTTGATATCCATTGTTCGCTATTCCGCACAGACCGTGCGGATTCTAGCCGATTGTCGAACGGGCGAGCGAGGGCTAGCCTGACTGCCTCGGCGGAGTTGAACGGGATTGGCGGATGATCGATCCCGCGCGTTGTTTTGTCTTCAGGAGTCGGAATGCGAGTTCTCGTTCTCGGGGGCACAGGGTCGATCGGCAGCGCCGTGGTTCGCGAACTGATCAGGTTCGGCCACGATGTGGCCGCGCTCGCGCGCTCTGAGACTTCGGCGGAGCGCGCCGCGCAGCTCGGCGCACTTTCGATCCCAGGGGATATCGCGACACCGGACCAATGGCTCGCCAAGCTGCCCCCGCTGGACGGCGTCGTTCACGCGGCGGCTGCATTCACGGCGGACGACGCGAACATCGAACGGCGTCTCCTGCAGAAACTATTGCCCTTCCTGAGCAGCGCAGGTCCGAAAGCGCGATTCGTTTACACTGGGGGATGTTGGCTGTTGGGTCCAGCGGAGGGAGAGACGGTGGCAACCGAACACACGCCGCTTGCGCCGCTACCTGCCTTTGAATGGATGGTTCCGCACAGCAGACTCGTGCTCGAGACACCTGCAATTCATCCGATCGTGATCCACCCAGCGATGGTTTACGAGGCTGGCGGCGGTGTTTTCAGCCGATTCCGCGCCGATGCGCTCGAGCGGGCTGCCGTGCGGGTTGTCGGAAGCGAGCACGTGCGCTGGCCGCTGGTCCATTCTGAGGACCTCGCTACTTTGTATCGATTGGCGCTCGAGCGAAGCGACCCCCAGGAAACCTACCTGGGTGCCGCGATCGATGCTGTGCCGGTCGGGCGCATCGCAAGAGCATTCGCGCGGCAGTTTGGCACGCGAAATCTCAATCCTGAGGTTATTTCCGAAGACACGATTGCGGCGGAACTTGGCGAATGGGCGCGAGGCTACGGACGTGACCAGCGGCAAAGCGGTGAGAAGGCTCGGCGCTGTCTGGGATGGGAGCCGAAGCACCTCGACCCTGAGGGAGAGATCGCCTCGATTGCGTGACTATCGACGTGATGCGGAATGCCTCGTCGGCTGTTCGCGGCCGAATCGGACGACGCGGGGTAGCCGCGCCGTCCGTGGCAACCGTCCTCGAAATGGCTCTATGCGCTAAGGCGCTGAGGCGGTCACAGGGGCCGGGGCCGCGCTCGTGCGAACCGCAAACGCTTCGCAGGAACTGGGTGTCACACTTGTCACCCCGGGGCTGAGGGGCACACAGCGGCCCGGCTCCAGCATCACCTGGGTGCTCTGCAGTTTCTGTCCCGGCCGCTTCACGTCCACCGAAGCGTTCATGCAAACAGGCGACGCCGCGGGGTCCTTGACGGGGCAGACGACCAGCCGCGAACCCTGCTGCTGTACGGTGACCGCACAGGAGCCCACGGACTGGGCCGTATCGCAACGCCCGACAGGCGCAGTGGTGGCGCAACCGGACAGCAGAGCGCCCGATAGAAGCAGAGCGATCGAGGTTGCGGAAACAAAGGGGCGTAATTTCATCGCGGTACTCACGTGCGTAGAAGTGGCGCGCATTCTTGTTGGAGTCACCCTTCGCAACCAGCATGCAGGTCACACTTCATGAGCGAGTTCTCTTAACGCACGAATGAAATAGGTAGCTCTGCACCTATTTGGTCCGCGCCGTACCGCCGGGCGGGGACTTCTGCACGTGCGGTTGCGCTGAAGTCGGGCAAACGCAGGCGCTTTGTGACAGCGAATGTCACATGTCCACTACAAGTACAACGCGAGCTTGCCGATGGGGTCCGCGCGTGATACGTGCGCGATTCCCCGCGGCGATCGGCCAAGTCCTGTGCCCATTGACGCCGGCACTGATCGGCCAGGTCGGACCTATATCAGCCGGTCGGTTGCGTGCCAGTGAAGACTGCCAATTGAGCGGCGAACGCACGCTTGAAGGCCGGCCGCGCTTCGCCGCGGGCGACATAGGCGGAGAGGTTCGGATACTCCTCCAGCAGGCGCGAACTTTTTAATCGACCGTTCAAAGGCGGTAATGGTGGGGGTCATTGCGTCTGTCTCCTTGTTTCAGCCGATCTCATCGGCCGGGTAGTGGAACGACGAATGGGGGCCAAGGAAACCGACGCCGTCCTGGAGAAATTTTCGACGCTCGAGGCGCAGGCGCGAATGGCCGCTGCCAAGCCAGGGATCGCGATGGCGCGATGACCCAAATGGGTCGAGGACGGCCTCCTGTCTCACGACACCGCTATGACGACGGCCCCGCATCGAGCTCAGCCGGATAGGGCAAGCTGATTGCCTTCACCGACGAGAAAAAGCCTACCGCTATGACAGCCACCCGGAGGGAATCAAACAACATCCATCGGTGGACGAGCGCAATCGACTGACCTTCGTTCCTCACAATCCTGTCGCGGTGGGTGTCCCATAGCTCATTGATCATCGGCCAGAACACCGTGGGGGTGAGTATCCAGATCAGGATCAATGAGCCGGCGGCAAGCCAAAGCCAGTTACGGTAGGTCTTCGGCGTCTTCCACGAGCTCATCAAGGCGCCCAGGCTTCCCAGCAGGATAAAGAAGCTCAACGGTTGAAAGAAGGTGCCCGGATCGATTGGGAACTGCTTCCCATAAGGCAACAGATCGAACGATCGCGGTGGTGAGGCGCCCCACGCCGTTGCGAGAACCAGGAGATCGAATATCTTCGCGCCGAGGCCGATGCCCCAGGCCGTGACCGAAACCCAGAGAAATGCGCGTGTCATTGATTCTCGGGTCATCGGGTTTCCAGCGAACGACTTTCAGTTGAATTATACAGGCCCGGTCCGATTGAGATACGAGCCTTCGATGCGACCGGCCGCCACGCGACATGCACCTTTTTTGAAGGGATCGATTGTCGGTGTCGCGCCTTCTGCACAAGGTCAGGGAATCGGCCGGCGCCTCCTTGATCCCACTCTCATTGAGGCTGACGCTGCGGGCGTCGATCGTTACCTCGAGACATTCGGCACGCGCAGCCTGCGCTTTTACCAGCAGCTTGGATTCTCGGCCTCAGGCTCGCACGTCGAACCGGTGACAGGCGCCACTTACGCCGTCATGTGCCGGAAGCCGCAACTGTAGAAAGACTAAGGCTATCGGCCGCAGCCTGCTCGTCTGCCTTTATGGACGACTACACCCAGTGCAGGGCCCTCGCGATCGAGAATCCCACGCCAACGGTCGCGGCGAGACCGCCTCCGCCCAAAATCCAGAGCATTGCTTTCTGCATGGCCTTCAGATCCGCGATGCTGGCGTGCGTTTCCTTCGCCTCCTTGTTCATGTCGCCGCGCAATTCCTTCATTTCCTGACGCAGGCCCTTCGTCTCCTGACTCAAGTCGCCGCGCAGGCCCTTCGTCTCCTGACTCAAGTCGCCGCGCAGGTCTTTCATCTCCTGGCTCAAGTCGCCGTGCAGGTCTTTCGTCTCCTGACTCAAGTCGCCGCGCAGGTCTTTCATCTCCTGGCTCAAGTCGC
>JBDTUL010000166.1:0-11170 GCA_040007735.1 Gammaproteobacteria bacterium
TCTCGAATCGGAATTGACCACAGAGAAGTCGTCACCCGCGCTCTCGCGCGAAGAGGTGCGTGGTATTATCTTGTCGCACCTCGAAGCGCTGTATGCGTTCTACGGCGAGGAGACCGGGGTGCGAATCGCTCGCAAACATCTCGGCTGGTATTTCGCTTCCCTGCCTGACTCTGCCACCCTGCGGCCGGGTCTCATGGCCGCGGCGACGACCGCTTTGCAGTTTGCCGTGGCGAGAGGTCATCTCGATGGGTGGGTCGACGATGAGGCCGCGCGGGCGGCCTGATGTTTTTCTGGGATCAGTCGGTCGGGGATTTCCACGCATGCCAGCAAAGAAAAAAAGTCGCCCTCGCGGGGAGTACATCGCGAGGACTGGCGGAGGAGAGCTGCCGCTGCGAAATCATGCGGAGCAGGCTCTGCATGATTACTTCGCAAGCCTGAACGGTCATCGGCCCGCGCAGCTGTATGACCTCGTGTTGCGAGAGGTGGAAGAGCCGCTGTTCAAAGCCGTGCTCGACTACGTCGAAGGCAACCAGAGCCGTGCAGCGGGAATTCTCGGCATCAATCGCGGCACCCTGCGCAAGAAATTACGGCAGTTCGGCTTGTCCGCCTGAGCTGCCGGCCCGCCGCCAACGCGGCAGGCCGTTACATGCATTCTTCCCGCGCAAGAGCGCGGGTCCGCCGGCTCGCCGGCGCTGATCGGTATTGGTGCCCCTCCTCATGCTCGTCCCCATCCGTCGCGCACTGCTTTCCGTCTCTGAGAAAACCGGCCTTCTCGAGCTGGCTCGCGAGCTGGCGCGGCGTAACGTGGAAATTCTCTCCACGGGCGGAACGGCGAAGCTGCTGGCGGACGCCGGCCTCGCGGTGAAGGAAGTGGCGAGCCACACCGGCTTCCCGGAAATCATGGATGGGCGTGTGAAGACGCTGCATCCGAAGATTCATGGTGGGCTGCTCGGTCGGCGAGGCACGGACGAAGCGGTGATGGCCACGCACGGCATCGAGCCCATCGATCTGCTGGTGGTAAACCTCTATCCCTTCGCGGCAACGGTTGCGCGGCCGGGCTGTACATACGAGCAGGCCGTCGAGAACATCGACATCGGCGGGCCCGCCATGGTGCGCGCCGCCGCGAAGAATCATGAGTCGGTCGCCGTCGTCGTAGACCCTGAGGATTATTCCAAGGTTCTCGAAGAGCTCGCTGCAAACTCAGGCTCCACCACGCTTGCCACACGTTCGCGGCTCGCGGCCAAGGCGTACGCGCACACAGCGCGTTACGACACTATGGTGTCGAGCTATCTGCTGGCGCGCCATTCCGTGCCGACCGAGCGCTTTCCCAGCACACTGCCGCTCGTCTTCGACAAGGTGCAGGATCTTCGTTACGGCGAGAACCCGCATCAGCAGGCCGCGTTCTATCGAGAGCTGAGCGCTCGTGGCGCCGGCGTTGCCACCGCGCGCATCGTCCAGGGCAAGGATCTCTCGTTCAATAACATCGCGGATGCGGACACGGCCATCGAATGCGTGCGGCAGTTCGCCGAGCCGGCGTGCGTTATCGTCAAGCACGCAAATCCGTGCGGCGTCAGTGTCTCGGCATCCGTTCGCGAGGCCTACGAAGGCGCGTACCGCACCGACCCCACCTCGGCGTTCGGGGGAATCATCGCGTTCAACCGGCCTCTGGATGCCGCCACCGCGAAAGCCATTGTCGACCGGCAGTTCGTGGAAGTGATCGCGGCGCCCTCCGTGGCAGACGACGCGCTCGCGGTGCTCGCCACCAAGCCCAACGTGCGTGTGCTCGCTCTGGGGAATCTCGCCGAGCGTGGCGGCAGCGACCTCGAAGTGCGCAGCGTCACAGGCGGCCTGCTCGTTCAGACTCGGGACTTCGGCAGCGTCACCGCGGCCGAACTCCAGGTCGTGACGAAACGCCGCCCGGGGGATGCGGAGCTGGCGGACCTGCTGTTCGCCTGGGGCGTCTGCAAGTTCGTGAAATCGAACGCCATTGTGTATGTACGCGGCCGCGCAACCATCGGCGTTGGCGCAGGTCAGATGAGCCGGGTGTATTCCAGCCGGCTCGCCGCCATGAAGGCGGCAGATGAAAAACTCAACGTCGCAGGCGCCGTCATGGCCTCCGATGCCTTCTTCCCGTTCCGCGACGGCATCGATGTCGCGAACGAGTTCGGCATCAAGGCCGTCATCCAGCCGGGCGGCTCCAGGCGCGACCCGGATGTCATTGCCGCGGCGGACGAGCACGGCATGGCGATGGTCTTCACGGGCATGCGGCATTTCAGACACTGAGAACGCCGCGCCGGCACACGGCGGGGTGCGGCGATTCGCGCGACACACGAGGCATTCGGCACTGATGAAGGTATTAATTGTTGGATCGGGTGGCCGGGAGCATGCGCTCGCGTGGAAGTGCGCCTCGGCCTCGCGCGTCACTGAAGTATTGGTCGCGCCGGGCAATGCGGGCACGGCCACCGAGCCGAAGGTGCGCAATGTAGACGTGCAGGCAGACGACATTCCCGGGCTGGTGGAGCTTGCGCAGAGCGAAGCCGTCGACCTGACGATCATCGGGCCCGAAGGCCCGCTCGTCGCCGGCATCGTGGACTCCTTCAAGGCGCGCGGTCTCAAATGTTTTGGCCCCACGCGCAAACCTGCGCAGCTCGAAGGCTCCAAGGCCTTCACCAAGGATTTCCTCGGCCGCCACGGCATTCCCACCGCCATCTCCACCACGTTCACGAAGGAGAACTTCGACCCCTCCTACGTGCAGAAGCAGCGCCCGCCCATCGTGGTGAAGGCCAGCGGCCTCGCGGCGGGCAAGGGCGTCGTGATCTGTGAGTCGACGGCTGACGCCATCGCCACGGCGCGCGCGATGTTCGACGGGCAGTTCGGCGAGGCCGGCAACGAAGTGCTCATCGAGGAATTCCTCGAAGGCGAGGAAGCCAGCTTCATCGTCATGGCGGACGGCAAGAACATCCTCGCGTTCGCAAGCTCGCAGGATCACAAGCGGCGGGATGATGGCGACCACGGTCCCAACACCGGCGGCATGGGCGCGTATTCGCCTGCCCCGGTAGTCACACCGGCCATGCACGCGCGCATCATGAAGCAGGTGATCGAGCCCACCATTCGCGGGCTGGCGAAAGACGGCATGCCCTACACCGGCTTTCTATACGCCGGCATCATGGTTGCGCCGGATGGCACGCCGAACGTGCTCGAATTCAACTGCCGCTTCGGCGATCCGGAAACGCAGCCCATCATGATGCGGCTGCAATCGGATCTCACCGAGCTCTGCGAGGCCGCGCTGGAAGGCCGGCTCGACACCGTGAAGGCGAAGTGGGATCCGCGCGCGGCCATGGGCGTTGTGCTCGCCGCCGGCGGCTACCCGGACGCTTACCGCAAAGGCGATGTCATCGAAGGCCTCGACGAGGCCGCAAAGCTCCCCGGCAAAGTGTTTCACGCCGGCACTGCGCTCGATGAGCAGGGTCAGGTCGTCACAAACGGCGGTCGCGTGCTCTGCGCAGTGGGCCTTGGAGATTCCGTGCGCGAAGCGCAGCGCGAAGCCTATGTGCTCGCCGACACTATCCACTGGAATGGCGTGCAGTTCCGCCGCGACATCGGTTACCGCGCACTCCAGCGCGAGCGCGAAACCACCAGAGGCGGCAAAGAAGCACGGGGCAAGCGGTAGGAGTCCCGGACGCAGGCCGAATGGATTCACCCAATCAATTCCGCCTGCTGTTCCAACGCCGCTTCCTGCCGTTCTTCGGGGCGCAGGCGCTCGGTGCATTCAACGACAACGTCTACCGCAACGTTCTCGTCATCCTGCTCACCTATCACGCGGCGTCCGCCACCACACTGCCGCCTGAGATCCTGACGAATCTCGCGGGCGGGCTTTTCATCCTGCCGTACCTGGTGTTCTCGGGGCTGGCCGGCGAGCTCGCCGATCGGTTCGACAAAACGCGGGTGCTGCAGGCCGTGAAGGCTGTGGAAATCCTCATCATGATCCTGGCGGGCGTGGGGCTCGCCTCGCTGAATCTCACCATTCTCTTCGGCGCGCTGTTCCTGCTCGGCATGCATTCCACGTTCTTTGCTCCTGCGAAGTACGGCCTGCTACCTCAGATCCTGAACCCCAGCGAGCTCGTGGGCGGCAACGCGCTGCTGGAGATGGGCACATTCCTGGCCATTCTTCTCGGCACGCTCGCAGGCGGCGTGCTGGCCGCGGGCAACGACACTGCGGTCATAGTGACCACAGTGGTAACCATCGCCGCCATCGGGTTTCTCATGAGCCTGGCAATGCCTCGCACGCCAGCGGCGGCTCCCACTCTGCGGATTGATTGGAACCTGTGGCGCTCTACCGTGAGCAGCCTCAACGCCGCGCGCGAGTCGAAGACCGTGTTCCTGTCGATGATGGGCAATTCGTGGTTCTGGTTCTACGGCGCGCTCGTTCTCGCGCAGTTGCCGCCGTTCGTGAAGAGCGTGCTCAACGGCACCGAGCAGGTGGTCACGGTGTTTCTGGTGGTGTTCTCGGCTGGCGTCGGCATCGGCTCCCTGCTGTGCGAACGCTTGTCCGGGCGGAAAGTGGAGATCGGCCTCGTGCCGTTTGGCTCTATTGGCCTCACGGTGTTCGCGCTCGACCTCGCGCTGGGCTCACCTTCACATCCACCCGCGCAGGCGCTGGATGCGGCGGCCTTCATTCATCACCCCGGCTCCTGGCGGCTGCTGATGGACCTAGGACTGGTGGGTGTCTTCGGCGGCATCTTCATCGTGCCGCTTTACGCAATGATGCAGCATGGGCCGCGCCCGGAGGTGGTGTCGCGCGTCATCAGCGCGAACAACATACTCAATGCGCTCTTCATGGTGGCTGCGGCGTTGTTCGGCGCTGTGGCTCTCCGCAACGGGCTGACGATTCCGCAACTGTTCGTGGCGGTGGCCATCATGAACGCCGCGGTCGCCATCTATATCTACTCGCTCGTGCCGGAATTTCTGCTGCGCTTCCTGTCGTGGCTGCTCATTCATATCGTCTATCGGCTGCGGGTCGTGGGCATCGAGAAAATTCCGGAGCACGGGCCCGCGCTGCTCATCTGCAATCACGTGAGCTTCGTCGACCCCATTGTCGTTTCCGCAGCCTGCCGGCGGCCGGTGCGCTTCATCATGGAAGCGGCCATCTTCCGCATTCCGGTATTGAACGCGGTGTTTCGCGGCATGAAGGCGATTCCGGTCGCGCCAGCAAAGGTGGACCCCGAAGTGTACGAGCGCGCGTTCGCCATCGTGGCCCAGGAACTGCGCGACGGGCAGCTCGTGTGTATTTTTCCGGAAGGCCGGCTCACCACCGATGGCGAAATCGGAGAGTTTCGCACCGGCATGATGCGCATTCTGCAGGAGACACCGGTGCCGGTGATTCCTCTCGCCCTATCCAACTTGTGGGGTTCGATGTTCTCGCGCTTTGCGCAGGCACCCTGGAAGCGGCTGCCCAGACGTTATCTCGCGAGGATCACCCTTGCGGTGGGCGATGCTGTCCAGGCGAACGACGCGACGCTCGAGAATCTGCGTGAGCGTGTGCTGGCGCTGCGAATCGAACGCTGAAAAACAAGCGCCGGCAGGAGTGCTGCCGGCGCTTCTCTCGCCAATCCCTGCGAAGTGGGCGCCTTAACGAGCGCGTCCGCGACGGAACAGGTTCACGATCGCCAGCAGGATCACGGCGCCCAGAAACGAGACGCCGAGGCCCGCGATGCTCAGATTGCCTTGATTGATCGTCGATGCGCCAACCAGCGGGCTGATGAGCCAGCCGCCCAGCAACGCACCCACGATACCGACCACGACGTTCAACAGGATGCCCTGCTGCCCGTCCGTGCGCATCACGAGGCTCGCGAGCCATCCAATCACGCCACCCACTATCAGCCAGATCAAAATGTTCATATGAGCTCCCCTCATCGTTATCGGGTGTTACTGCGCCGGAGCAGCTGCACCCGGCGCGAGCATTAACTCTCAACGGCAAATGCGCTTCCATCAGGGAATCGTCCGTCCTGCCCCTCCGGTTGTCCTACATTCGCTGTAACTAATGCAGGGGCTTGCAGGGCCGCTGCGCCAACTTGGCCCGTTCGGCGCGCATCGGCCGGCCTCCGCTGCACCGAAAGCGCTCGTGACAGCGTCAAACGCGGGCCCTGCGCGCCCGGACGCGGGCGATGCCGATGTGGCACGCCCGTTGCATCGGATTCAGGCAGAAAAGTCGGCCCAAGAATAGCGGCAGAGGATGAAGTAGATGAACACACCCGTATCCTGGCTCGCGCAGCAGTACTGCAAGTCCGTCGCGGCGATGATGCTGGCGCGTAATGAGTTCTTCGAGCTGCTCGAGGATGCGACGATTTCCCCGAGGCGCCTGGCGCGCGCCCGCGCCACGTGGCGCCATCACGCCTCGGATGCGCAAACACTCAAAGGATTGGTCGGCGTCGCCTGAAACGGCGAACGCCATGACGCGAGCGGCTGGTTAGAAGCTGGCCCGGATAAACACTTCCGGGCCAGCGACATCCTGGTGATAGAGGCCGGAAAAGCTGCTGCTCACCACGTCCACATTCGTGCGCAGCCTGGTGTATCCGAGCCCCACTGCGAAATTGCCTTTCAACCGATACTGAATGTCGCCGTGGTAGTCGGCGACCAGCCCGCTGAAATCGTTGATATTGGCGGAAATTCTCTGGCCGCGGCCCGTGAGGGCCCAGCGCTTGGAGATTCGCCACGTGCCATCCAGCGCGAACATGGGGAAGCCTGCTACCGCTGAGCGCTCTTCCCGGATATTCCGCGCTACCACCGCGCCGCGCGCGCGGGCCTCGACGAACGAAACACCCAAACCCACGCCAGCCTCGAACCGCTCCGAGCGGTAGACGGATCGGGAGTAGGTGAAACCGAGCGAGCGCCACTCGAGAGCGGTCTGCACGCGATCGTTCGCGAGAAAGACGTTGTTACCGAAAATGATTGGGCCGGTGACGATCTGGTCGCCCGAGCGCGCAAGCTTGAAGTAGTCCACGCGCATCCGGTTGTTCTCGTTGATGCGGAAGATCATCTCCATGCGAGCCTGGGAGACCTTGTCGTCGAGACCGAGATTGTTCTCGGCGCTGAGGAGCGTGCCCTTGAGCAGCCCGCCGTCGGGGTCCAGACGGAACAGGGTGTCGACGCTCGGCGCGAAGTAAGTGATGCGCAGCGCGAAGCGGTCCGTGATGGGACTGCTGCTGATGTTTTTCTTGGGAGGCTTCAGGACGTCGGACGCTTTCTGCTGAGCGGCGGAAGCAACCGGAACGACGAATAGCATCGCGGCGAGCGCGAGGCAGATGCGCATGCGAAAACTCCAAGCAAAACAAGCGACGGCATCTTCTTACATGGGGCGCTCTGGCGCCAGCGTCGCAGCCTGCCGACGTTGCTGAATGTGAATGGGTACACATTGCGAGCGGGCTGGCGGTGGGGGGTCGGCCGGAATGATGGCCGCGGTTCACGCAAAGCATGCGTGCCGGCTGCGAATTTGAGATCGGCTGTAAGGTGCTGGGCGCGCGCCGGCTCGCGGGAGCCGGCGCGGCCGGGGAGATCAGCGCTTCATGGCCTCGAAGAATTCGCTGTTCGACTTGGTGTCTTTCATCTTGTCGAGCAGGAATTCAATGGCTGACAGCTCATCCATCGGGTGCAGGAGCTTGCGCAGGATCCAGATCTTGGCGAGCTCGGCGTGATCGGTGATGAGCTCTTCCTTGCGCGTGCCGGAGCGATTGATATTCACCGCGGGGAACACGCGCTTTTCAGCGATGCGCCGGTCGAGATGGATTTCGCTGTTGCCGGTGCCCTTGAACTCTTCGTAGATCACGTCGTCCATCTTGGACCCCGTGTCGATCAGCGCCGTGGCGAGAATCGTGAGGCTGCCGCCCTCTTCGATGTTGCGCGCCGCACCGAAGAAGCGCTTCGGCCGCTGGAGCGCATTCGCATCCACGCCGCCGGTGAGCACCTTGCCGGAGCTCGGTATCACGGTGTTGTAGGCACGAGCCAGGCGCGTGATGGAATCCAGCAGGATGACCACGTCCTTCTTGTGCTCGACGAGACGCTTGGCCTTCTCGATAACCATCTCGGCCACCTGCACGTGGCGTGCGGCCGGCTCGTCGAACGTGCTCGAGACCACCTCGCCCTTCACCGTACGCTGCATCTCGGTGACTTCCTCAGGCCGCTCGTCGATGAGCAGCACGATGAGAATGACTTCCGGATGATTGTTGGTGATGGCCGTGGCGATGTTCTGCAGCAGCATCGTCTTGCCGGCTTTCGGCGGCGACACGATGAGACCGCGCTGGCCCTTGCCGATGGGCGACATCAGGTCGATGGTGCGGGCGGTCAGGTCCTCGGTGGACCCGTTGCCGCGCTCGAGCTTGAGACGCTTGGTCGGATGGAACGGGGTCAGGTTCTCGAACAGCACCTTGTTGCGTGAGCTGTCCGGCGAGTCGTAATTGATCTCACCGACCTTCAGCAGCGCGAAGTACCGCTCGCCATCTTTCGGCGGGCGAATGAGCCCGGAGATGGTGTCGCCGGTGCGCAGGTTGAAGCGGCGAATCTGGCTCGGGCTGACATAGATGTCGTCCGGGCCGGCGAGGTAGGAGCCGTCCGAGGAACGCAGGAAGCCAAAGCCGTCCTGCAGAATCTCGAGGACGCCGTCGCCGTAGATGTTCTCCCCGTTCCGGGCGTGAGCCTTCAGGATCGAGAAGATGATGTCCTGCTTGCGCGAGCGGGCGAGGTTCTCCAGGCCCATGGTCTCCGCGAGCTTCACCAGCTCGTGAATCGGCTTGGATTTGAGCTCGGTGAGGTTCATCGAGCTGCGCGACTGGGTGAGCTCTGCGGGGCTTATGATTTCCGCATCGTCATCGCCGGCGAAGAACTCCGGCTCGTGCATGTCTTCCTGACGGCCGCCGTTGTTACCGCGGTTGTCGCGATTGCCGTCGCGCATTCCGCCGCCGCCGCCGCCCTGGCCACCACCCTGGCCGCCTTGTCCACCGCCGTGGCGGGGTCCCTTTGGCCTGTTCCGGCCCTGATTTCCCAGGTAGCCCCTCACAGGTTGGTATCCAGGAAGGCGGACAGCTGGGATTTGGACACCGCCCCGACCTTCTGGGCCTCGACGGTACCGTTCTTGAACAGGATCAGCGTAGGAATCCCGCGGATGCCGAACTTGGGCGGCGTCTGGGGGTTCTCGTCGATGTTGAGCTTGGCGACCTTGATCTTGTCGCTGTACTCGGTGGCGATCTCATCGAGGATGGGGGCGATCATTTTGCAGGGGCCACACCATTCGGCCCAGAAATCGAGGAGCACGGGCTTGTCGGACTTGAGAACGTCCTGGGAGAACGTGGCATCCGTGGTATGCACGATATGCGGGCTACTCACGCGGTTAAACCTCCGGTGGGGGGAAAAACAAGGGGATTGTTGGATAGGCCGCTCGAGAACGGTCGTTGGAAGGGCTGGCCTAAGCGAAAGCTCATGCCAGATACGCCCGTCAAACGGTTACACTACGAGGTGTTGAGCCTTAGGGAGTTGCGATCTGGAAACGGGAGTGCGGGTGTGAATTGCCCGCTGTGTTGCGTACTTTGTAGCGCTTCCGAATCGCTTTTTCAAGTCCCGAGGGGGACTTCATCCACGTAATCGGTCATTTGATGAGTGAATCCCATACCAGTTTAACCAGCTTCGATTCGTTAGGACTTGAACCGTCGGTTGCCCAGGGCATCCACGATGCCGGCTTCAAGATGTGCACACCGATCCAGGCGCAAACGCTGCCCATGGCGCTCGCCGGGCGTGATGTTGCGGGTCAGGCGCAGACAGGCACCGGCAAGACTGCGGCGTTCCTGATTGCGCTCTATCAGCAGCTGCTGAAGCACCCCGCGCCTGCCGGCCGCAACCCTAGCTCCATACGCGCCATCATCGTGGCGCCCACCCGCGAGCTCGCGGTCCAAATCCATCATGATGCCGAAATACTCGGTAAACATACGGGTTTCGTGCACGCCGTTGTCTACGGTGGTGTGGACTACGAGAAGCAGCGCAAGCAGGTCTCAGATGGCGTCGACGTGCTCATCGGCACGCCGGGCCGCCTCATCGACTACCTGAAGCAGCACGTGTTCGACATGCGCACGGCGCAGGTTCTCGTGCTCGATGAAGCGGATCGCATGTTCGATCTCGGCTTCATCGCCGACATCCGCTATCTGCTGCGCCGGCTTCCGCCGCCAGAGAAACGCATGTCGATGCTGTTCTCGGCCACGCTCTCGCATCGGGTTCTCGAGCTCGCCTACGAGCACATGAATTCGCCCGAGCTGGTGCGCATCGAGCCGGACAAGATGACGGTCGATCGCGTGCGGCAGCTGATGTACTACCCGGCGATGGAGGAGAAAATTCCTCTGCTCATCGGGCTGCTGCGGCTGGCCGAAGCCCGCCGCACCATGGTGTTCGTAAACACCAAGCGCATGGCCGAACGGCTGGAAAGCGCCCTCAACGCCAACGGTTTTCACGCCCAGGCGCTGTCGGGCGACGTGCCCCAGCAAAAGCGCCTGCGTTTCCTGCGTGATTTCCATGAGGGAAACCTCGCGGTTCTCATCGCCACAGACGTAGCGTCGCGCGGGCTGCACATTCCGGATGTCAGCCACGTCTTCAACTTCGACCTCCCCCAGGACGCTGCGGACTATGTCCACCGCATCGGCCGCACGGCGCGGGCCGGGGCGGAAGGGGATGCCATCAGCTTCGCCTGCGAGGAATCCGCGGTGTCGCTGCCGGAAATCGAGGAATACATCGGCCACAAAGTGCCCTCGGCCCCCGTCGCCCGCGAGTTGCTCGCGGTGGATGTGAAGGCCGGCGCGCCCAGCACCTATCAAAGGCCCTTCAACCGTAGCGGTGGTGGGGGGCGTGGGGGTTCAGGTGGAGGCGGCGGACGCAGTGGTGGCGGTGGCGGCCGCGGCGGTGCCGGCGGTGCCGGCGGTGGCCAGCGGTCGCGGGGCGGCGGTCGGCCCGGTGGTGGCGGATCAGGGCGCGGTTCGCGGCAACAAGGGCGCTAAGTGGTGAGGGGCTGCCCCCTCTCCCGCAGTTGATCTCTGAGGGGCTGTGCCCCTCCTCCCGGCTTCGACAAAAACAAAAAACTTCCCAACCGCCCGGCGATTGAGCAACTGTGTTGTGGGTCAAGCGATTTGGTGCAGTGTGG
>JBDTUL010000167.1:0-11109 GCA_040007735.1 Gammaproteobacteria bacterium
AGAGTCAGGTCGACGCCGGCCTCGTGAGCGCGACGGCGCGTGGCGGGTGAGGCCATGACTCTGGCGGCGGGCGGCGCCTGCACCTCCGCGGAAGCATTGGCTGGTGCGCTTGCGGAAGCATTGGCTGGCGCGTTGGGAACTCGGCCGCCAGCGACAGACGCGACGTGTGATTTTTCAGCGTGTGCAGCGGCTACTGCGCGTGACGCAGCCTCGCCACCCGGCGCACCCTTGCGAGGCGAGCTCGCGCCCTCAACCGCACCTTCACTGCGACCCTGACCTTCACTGCGACCCTGAGCCTGCGGCTCCGTCTCGAACACAATCAGCTCCGCGCCCACTTTCAGCACGTCGCCGGCCTTGCCGGTAATCGTGAGCACTCGGCCTGCCACGGGCGAAGGCAACTCGACAGCGGCCTTCTCGGTCATGACTTCCGCGATGACCTGATCTTCCTTCACCACATCGCCCGGCTTCACGTGCCACGCGAGCAGTTCCGCCTCAACAGTGCCTTCTCCGAGGTCGGGCAGCTTGAACACATACGGCTTCATGCTGCCTCCAGAACTGTTTCAAGCGCGCGCGTGATGCGGGCCTGGCCCGGGAAGTACTGCCACTCGAAACCCAGCGGATACGGCGTGTCCCACCCGGTGACTCGTTCGACAGGCGCCTTGAGGTGCCAGAAGCACTCTTCCTGCACACTCGCGAGCAGCTCCGCCCCGAACCCCGCAAAACGCGTCGCTTCATGCGCGATGACACAGCGACCCGTCTTCCGCACCGATTCACCAATGGTCGTCAGATCCAGCGGCGCGATGGATCGCACATCGATGATCTCCGCATCGATCCCCATGCGAGCCACGGCGGCTTCAGCAACGAACACCATCGTGCCGTAAGACAGAATCGTCACCTGCTCGCCCGGCCTCACGATCTGCGCGGACCCGATCGGCACGGTGTAGTAACCCTCGGGCACTTCGCCACGCGGATGCGCAGCCCAGGACGTGGCCGGCGCGTCCGGGTTGCCATCGAACGGCCCGTTATAGAGGCGCTTCGGCTCGAAGAAGATGACCGGATCGTTGTCCTCGATTGCAGCGATGAGCAGACCCTTTGCATCGTAGGGGTTGGAGGGCATCACCACTTTCAGCCCCGCCACATGCGCAAACAGGGCTTCGGGACTTTGTGAGTGCGTCTGCCCGCCCCGAATGCCACCACCACACGGCGTGCGAATGGTGAGCGGCGCGTAGAACTCGCCAGCACTGCGATAACGCAGCCGCGCCAGCTCGCTCGCAATCTGGTCGTACGCCGGATAGATGTAGTCGGCAAACTGAATCTCGGCCACAGGCCTCAGGCCGTTCACGCCCATGCCGATGGCGGCGCCAATCATGCCGCCCTCGGCAATTGGCGTATCCAGCACACGGTGTTCGCCGTAAGTCTTCTGCAAGCCCTCAGTCACCCGGAACACGCCGCCGAAGTAGCCGACGTCCTGCCCCATCAGGATGACGGAAGGGTCGCGCTCCAGCATCACATCCAGCGCGGAATTCAGCGCCTGTACCATGCTCATTTGCGCCATGGTCAGCCAGCCTCCGCTTTCTGCTGGCGCCGCTGCTTCTGCAGATGCTGTGGCATCTTCTCGTACACGTCTTCGAACATCAGGCCGGGGTCGAGGCGCGGGCCTTCGTTGAGCGTGCCGTACTGAACCGCCTCCTTCCAGCTGTCAGTGACGTGTTGTTCCAGTTCGCTCGTGAGTTCCGCGTGCCGCTCGTCCGACCACTCTCCGAGCGCTATCAGGTGACACTTGAGCCGGTCTACCGGATCGCCGAGTGGCCATTGCCCGTAGTCCTGCGCCGGGCGATAGCGCGTAGGGTCGTCGCTGGTCGAGTGCGCGGCCGCGCGATAGGTGACGTGTTCGATCACCGTGGCGCCTGCTCCATCGCGCGCGCGCTGTTCCGCCCATTTGGTCGCCGCGTACACAGCCAGAAAATCATTGCCGTCCACACGCAGGGCTGCGACACCGTACCCCGGGCCGCGTGCGGCGAACGTCTGCCGCTCGCCCCCTGCCACGCCTTGAAACGTGGAGATCGCCCACTGGTTGTTGACGATGTTCAGGATCACCGGCGCGCGATACACCGATGCGAACACCAGCGCCTGGTGGAAATCGCCTTCCGCCGTGCTGCCCTCGCCCGTCCAGGCGGCGGCGATGTGATCGTCACCCTTCAACGCAGCCGCCATGGCCCAGCCCACGGCCTGTGGATATTGAGTCGCAAGATTTCCGGACAGGGAAAAAAGATGTCCCTCCGCCCAGTGATAAAAAATAGGCAGCTGCCGGCCTTTGCACATGTCGCGCGTATTCGTGAGCACCTGGCACATCAGGTCGACCAGCGGTTTGCCCCGAACGATGAACAGGCCCTGGTTGCGATAGGACGGGAACAGCATGTCCGAAGGCTTCAAGGCCATGCACGGGGCAACCGACACCGCCTCCTCTCCCAGGCAGCGCACGTAGAAACTGATTTTTCCCTGCCGATGCGTTCGCTGCATGCGTTCGTCGAATACGCGCGTCAACAGCATGTAGCGCAGACCTGCGCGCAATGTCTCGGCGTCCAGATGCGGATCCCAGTCGCCGACGGCGCGGGCTTGTGAATCCAGGACCCGGATGAGCCCCGTGGCCAGCGGCATCGTTTCAGCAAACGGCACGCCCGGGTCGGGGCGCGCCTGGGCGCCGGCGGCCTCGAGGTTCAGATAGCTGAAATCCGGCGCGTCGCCAGGCCGCGCCGGCGCGCGAGGCAGATGCAGCCGCGACGGCTTTCTGGCGAGACTCTTGCCGCCCGGCGCAGGGGCCGTAGCGTGGGCTTTCGAAGGAGCGCTGGCGTCCATGACGAATTTCCGCAGGGTGAGACGCCCACAATGGGCCGGCGCTTGCCACATTCGCCAGCTTTCGCCATGATTTTCGCTGTTTCCATCAAAACAGGCCCCGGAAATGAAGAAAACCGTCGTCGTGAAGCTGGATCGAACCGACGTACGCATGCTTCAACTAGTGCAGGCCCAGGGGCGCATGCCGATTGCAGATTTGGCCGAGCGCGTGGGCTTGTCACCATCGGCGTGTACAAGACGACTGCGCTTGCTGGAAGACGGCGGCGTCATTCGCGGTTACGGCGCTCGCGTCGATCCTGCAGGCGTCGGGCTGCCGATGATGGCAATGGTTCGCGTCACGCTGAACAGCAAGAGTGAGGCGATCCTCGCCGCGTTCGAATCGGCCATCAGCAAAGCGCCCGAAGTCATGGAGGCCCATCTCATGACCGGAAGAGACGACTACCTGCTGCGCGTAGTGGTTGCCGACCTTGCCGCGTACGAGCGTTTTCTGAAACAGCGCCTCACGCGCATTCCCGGCGTGTGGCAAATGGAATCGAGCTTCATGCTGCGCGAGGTGACGGCGCGTTCGGCACTGCCGATCCTGGTGCCGGAGGAAGAGTGATCCAGCGCCTCCGGTGCGCCGGAAACGCTCGTCAGAGCTTCGCGGCTCTGCTCGCGCCTGCATGCGCGGCCAGTGTGTCGGCGTGCTGTTCACCGAGCGTATGAGTGAAGTGCTCAGCTGCGGATAAATAGGCTTCGCGCGCTTCGCGATAGCGGGCCTGCGATTCATGCACTCGCCCTATCGCAAACAGGGCAGTTCCCGTATCCACCGAAAAGCGCTCGCTGCCTCGAGCACGGTTCGACACATCCAGTGCGTGCTGAGCATCCGAGAGAGCGTCCTCCGGACGATGATCGGACAGCGCCATGGCAGAGCGAATGGAGAGCGTGTAAGCCAGCGAGTCGGCACAGCACTCACGCTTGATGTAGCTGTCGATCGATCGAGTGACTTCTGCTGCGCCCTCGGCCAACCGCCCCTGCGCGGCCCACAGCTGGCCCTGCTGCAGATGGCCCTTGAGCGCGGAGGGTTCTTCTTCGGAAACTTTTCCCTCGCGGCGTTTGACGGCGGCCTTGTCCAGGAATTCCTGTGCGCGGCCGAGGTGCCCCAGCCTTCGCTCCACATCCGCGCTGATCAGATAGGCCGTGGCGGCCGCCGAGAAGTCATGGGTTCGCAGGGCCTCCTCAGCACCGGCCGTGCTTACGACGAGCGCCTCGGAGTAACGACCCAGGAGAACCAGCTGGCTGCCATAGTTGTTGGTGACGACCGGCGCGGCCTGGCCCGTGGGCGAGTGTTTTGCATTCAACTTCCACGCGCGCTCGAAGAGCTCCATCGCGCCCTTCGCGTTGCCTACGAGGTTGACCACGGTCGCCCAGTTGTTGAGCGTGATGAGGGCGTCATGGCCTTCGGAGCGGCCCGCGCGCTCGAACATGCTCATCGCGCGCCGATAGTATTCCTGCGCCCGATCGGGCTGGTCGTTGAGGCCGTAGGAACGCCCGACTGTTTCGAGCAGGCTGCCCTTGCGAGTCAGTGACTGCAGCCCCGCGGCATCGAAACTCCGCTCCGCTTCGAGACTGAACTTGAGTGCATTCCGGGAATCCCCGAGCGCCTGAGCGATCTCCGCCCGCACCTGCAGGCAATACGCCGCCGTGCGCGGGTCGGTGTCGTTGCGCGCAATCTGCGCCGACAGAACGCCGATGGCATCTTCCATGCGGCCCTGCCCCGCGATAGACAACGCATGCTTGCATTTGAGTTCGGACAGGCGTGCGCTCATCTCCACCGGTAACCCACCGACGTTGCGCGCGATCAGGTGCTCGGCCTTGTCATACCAGGAAGTCCCGAGATACCAGTCCGCCACGAGGTCGGTCGCGAGCAGGCGAACACGCGGATCGGTCGCGCCCGAAGTTTCCGCAAGCTTTTCGCTGCGTGCGAGAAGCTCTTCGAGCGACACCTTCTCGCCGCTCTGCATGCTTTCAGTGAGCACGGCCGTGGTGAAATCCGCGGTGAGTTCGGCTTCGGTGAGGCGCTCCACCGCGATGGCCCGTTGGGCGACGGCACGTTGCCACTGCACGATGGCGATGCCCGAAATTGCGGTGAGCGCCAAGACTGCAGCGGCGGTGAGGCCCACGGGCAACGCATTTCGCTGCGTGAATTTTCGCGCCACATACCAGAACGACTGCGGACGCGCGGCTATGGGCAAGCCGTCCATATGTCGCTCGATGTCCGCCGCGAATGCTTCCACGGATGCGTAACGCTCGTCCGGCGGCTTCCTGAGTGCCTTCGCGAGAATTGTGTCGAGATCGCCGCGCAAAGCACGCTTTTCCGCTGGGGCCGCAACGCTGCTCGCCAGAGGCAAATCACTCGTCAGCACGGCGTGTTCGAGCGCGCCCACCGTATCTGCCGTCGGGGGATACGGGCTACGGCCCGCAAGCAACTCGAACAGGATGACGCCAAGCGAATACACGTCTGTGGCGACCGTAATGGGCTGCTTCGAAAATTGCTCGGGAGCGGCATACGCCGGCGTCAGCGCCCGCCCGCCCATCTGGGTGAGAAGCGGCGAGGCCGCGGCGTCTCCCTGCAAGAGGCGCGCGATTCCGAAATCGAGCAGCCGCACCTCGCCGCCCTTCGCAACGAGCACGTTGTTGGGCTTCAAGTCGCGGTGGACGATGAGGCGGCCGTGAGCGAACGCAACGGCCCGCGCGATCTGGAGGAATAGCTCGAGCCGCTGCCGCACCGTGCATGCGTGCTGTTTGCAGTATTGATCCGGCGGAATGCCATCGACGTACTCGAGCGCCAGGTACGGGCGGCCTTTCTCGTCGACGCCGGCATCGTAGAGGCGCGCGATGTTCGGGTGCTCGAGCCCGGCGAGAATATCGCGCTCGCGTACCAGCCTCGCTGCGAGACCGCTATCGATGAAACCGAGGTGCGGAAACTTGATGGCCAGCTGGCGCTGCAAGGCGCCGTCGGCTCGCTCCGCGAGCCACACATCCGAAGTGCCGCCCGACCCGAGCTTCCTGATCAGGCGGTATGGGCCTATCCGGTCTCCGGGTGACACCGCCATGCCGGCCGATACGTCGCTGAACTCCAGCGGGGTGCGCAGAAAATCGCTCGTCTCGACTGCGCTCCACTCGTGCAGAATTTCCTCGAGCGTAGCGCGCAGATCTTCGTGCTCTGGGCCCAGCGATGCAATCCACGCTTCGCGCTGGGGCGGCTCCAGGTCCAGCACTTCATCCAGCAGCGGGCTCAGGCGTTTCCAGACAGTGATATCCGTGATTGGCATACGTGCCCGATTCTATCGCCGCCGGACGCCGCACGGGCATCGCTTGCACGGACTCCCGCGTATGTCCGGTTTGCGTTCGGGAATGCGTCTTACGCTGAATTCTCCCAAGGCGTCACGGCACCTGCCGCTGAACCCGCGGACCGGCGTTGGTGGGGACTTCTGGCTGATCCCAGCAAGTCCCGCTGCGGCTCTTCCAGAGCCAGCAACTGCGCTTTGACTTCGAGGCCACCGGCGAAGCCGGTGAGCTTGCCGGTCGATCCGATGACCCGATGGCAAGGAGCGATGATCGAGAGGGGATTCTTTCCGTTGGCGGCCCCGACAGCGCGGACCGCTCCCGGGCTGCCGATCTGTCTTGCGATCTGACCGTAGGATCGCGTCTCACCATAGGGAATGGTGAGCAAGGCGGCCCACACCTTCCGCTGGAACGGCGTGCCGGCGAAGTCGAGCTTCACGTCGAACACTTTGCGTTCGCCGGCGAAGTACTCCTTCAGCTGCCGCTCGGTTTCGAGCAGCACCGGGTGGCTTGCGTCTTCTACGACGTTGCTCAGGCGAACACGCCGCGGGTTGTCGTCCGGCCAGAGGATTGCCGCCAGGCCCTCGTCGCTGGCCACGAGCTTTAGCGCTCCGACCGGAAACTGGGTCGTCTTCGAGAAATATCGCTTGGGTTGTGAGCTCGTCATGATGTTCACCTTCGGGCCGCTGCTGTTTCAGGGAGCTGAGACTAGCGGGAATCGGACGCCGCGCTCGCCGTTTCCGGACATCGAAGCCCGCAGGCCACCGTGTCCGAAAATGGCTAGAACGAGTGGCTCGCCCGCCCTATATTCAACCCATGACACAGGATCGTAAAGCACTCTACAAGGCTCTCACGGCACACGATGCGCGCTTCGACGGCATCTTCTACGTGGGCGTTACCTCCACCGGCATCTACTGCCGCCCGATCTGCCCGGTCAAAACTCCGAAGGAAGCGAACTGCCGTTTCTTCGACAGCGCGCAGGAAGCGGAGCACGCGCGCTTCCGCCCCTGCCTGCGTTGCCGCCCGGAGCTGGCGCCCGGCAGCGCGCCCGTCGATGACTCCCAACGCATCGCACATCTCATCGTTCAGCGCCTCGAAGACGGCACCATCGGCAATGACGCCGGCCTCGAAGCGATCGCGGACCAGTTTGAGCTGAGCTCCCGTCAGATCCGCCGCATCATTCAGAAGGAGCTCGGTGTCCCGCCGATCCAGCTGATTCTCACGCGCCGCCTGCTGCTCGCCAAGCAGCTGCTCACCGAAACCGCGCTGCCGATCACCGAGATTGCGTTCGCCAGCGGTTTTTCGAGCCTGCGGCGTTTCAATGACGCGTTCAATTCGCGCTATGGCCTGGCGCCCACGAGCTTACGCAAGAAGGTGGTTGAGGGTGTCAGCGCCAGTGTTGGCGCGGAGACTTCCACCCTGCAACTTGCCTATCGGCCGCCTTATGATTGGGCCGGCGTCCTCGGTTTCCTGGCCACGCGCGAACTCAAGGGGGTGGAGTGGGTAACCGGCACCTTCTATTCCCGCACGGTGCATCTCGGCGCCCACAAAGGTTGGATCAAGGTGACGCAGGCGGCGAAGAAGAACGCGCTGCTGCTGGAATTCACTCACAGCCTGACGCCGGTACTGCCGGCACTGCTCAGCCGCGTTCGTGACCTGTTCGACCTGAGCGCGCGGCCAGACATCATTTCCAGACAACTGAGCAAGGACAAGCGACTCGCCCCGCTGGTCAAACAAACGCCGGGGCTGCGCGTGCCGGGCGCATTCAATGGATTCGAGCTGGGCCTGCGCGCCATCCTCGGTCAACAGGTCACCGTGAAGTCCGCCACCACGGTTTCCTGTCGTTTTGCCGAGGCATTCGGCGAAAGCATCGTCACGCCCTTCCCCGAGCTGAACCGCCTGACGCCCTCAGCGGCGCGGGTCGCAAAGGCGAGCGTCGATGACATTGCCAAACTGGGCATCATCAGCGCGCGCGCGAGAAGCATCATCGCGCTGGCGCAAGCACAAGTGCCGGGCGGCACCTCGCTCGACGGCGGCGTGCATCACAACCCGGATGAGGCAATCAGGCGGCTGGCGGAATTGCCGGGCATCGGCCAGTGGACAGCACACTACATCGCCATGCGCGCCCTGCGATGGCCCGATGCTTTCCCGAAGGAAGACATCGTCATCCGCAACAACCTCGGCGGCGTCTCCGCGAAGCAGGCGGAAGAAATCTCGCAGGCCTGGCGCCCTTGGCGCAGCTACGCCGTGCTCCACATCTGGAAGAGTTCCGCGAAGTGTGCCCTGCCCACTGCGGCCTAAGTACGGGGCGCCGGCGCGCAGTTCGTTGACTGGGCCAATGCCTCGCGCAGGTCCCGCAACTTGGGCGGCTTGCTGAGCACCAGATCTACGTGAGGGGGAACGTCGCCTTCCGCGATGAGTCGCTGGCCCCAACCCGTGAGCAGAATGACCGGCGTCGAGGGGGACGCGATTTTCACGGCGGTGGCCACCTGCCGCCCATCGACATAAGGCATGCCGAGATCGGTGAGCACTACCGCGAACGGATCGCTGCTCTTGAGCGCCGTGTGGAACAAATCGATGCCTTCGCGGCCGCCGTTCGCTGTGACGATGGTATGGCCGTCACTCTCGAGTGTGTCTTGCAGAGATCGGAGCAACACCGGGTCGTCGTCCACGATCAGAAGCGACAAGCGCGCGGGCACGACATGCGGTGCTGACGCCTGAACAGGCGCGACGGCGTCCACTGCCGCGGCAAAAATCAAACGCACGACGGTGCCCTCGTCGACTGCGCTCTCGATTTCGATCTCAGCACTGTGCCGCTGGACAGCGCCGTACACCATCGCGAGGCCCAGGCCGGTGCCGCGCTCGCCCTTGGTCGTGAAGAAAGGCTCAAGGCACCGACGCCGCGCCTTTTCATCCATGCCGGTGCCGGTGTCGCTCACCTCGATCTTTACCTGGCCGGGCGGGACCGCGCCGGTGCGCAAGGTGAGTACTCCCCCGTCAGGCATGGCATCCACGGCGTTGAAAATGAGATTGGTGAGCGCCTCACGAATCTCACTCTGCACACCCATGATGGCGGGGAAATCGCGCGGCAGGTCGGTGAACAGCTCGATCATGACACCACGCTGCCGCGGCATGTCGCTCCAGCGGGCGCGTGTGAGGTCCATCACTTGCCGGACGAGGTCGTTCAAATATACGGGAGCCAGAAGCAGTTGCGGCTCGCGCTGGCGACAGAACTCACCCATGCGCCCGACGGTTGCGGCCACATCGTGGATGGCGCGTTGAATGGTCTGCAGGTCGCTTCGCCCCTGGACACTGAGATTCTTCTCTGTTTCCAGCAACAGGTCGGTGTAGAGCGCAATCGGCGAGATCGCGTTGTTGATGTCGTGCGCGACGCCACTCGCCATCTGCCCGAGGGCGCGCAGACGTTCCTGTTGCATCACTGCTTGCTGGGTCTGGCGTAGATCTTCGTAAGCCGTCTGCAACGCGCCGTAGAGATGGGCATGATGAGCGGCGAGCGCGACGTGCTCGCTGACCTGCCGCAGGACTTCGCACTCCGCGCTGCTGAAGCTGTTGGCTTCGCGCCGTGCGGCGATGAGCACACCGAAGACTTTGCTTTCCACCAGCAGCGGGGCGGCGACCAGGGCGAGCAACCCACCTGCCGCGAGCCGCTGCGGAAACGGGGCCTTCACCACGGCGACATTCGGTTCGTAGACGAGTTTCCCCCGCACACAGCGGGACAGGCCGTTCTGATCGATGTCCACGTGCGAATGCTCGGTGAGCGCCAGGTCCATGGCCAGCTTCTGACTGCGCACCCCTACACGATTGACGACGAGTTGGTTATCCGCCTCGTCGTACAGGCAGACGCAGCAGAAATCGAGGGGGAGCTGATCCTCCAGCGTGCGGATCACGACCTGGAAGATGCTCGGCAGATCCTGCCGCTCACCGATGGCGCGAGTGATCTGCTGCAGCAGGTTCAACCGCTCGAACTGCGCCTGCAGCCTGCGCTGCGCGCTTTTCCGATCGGTGATGTCGTTGAAGAGAATGGCGACTTTGCGACTTCCCGGGCCACCGACGCGGTATGCGCACACGTCGTAGAACCGTCCCAGGGGCCTGGCTTCGTCTTCCAGGCGCACCGGCTCACCGGTCAGGGCGACTTTCCCGAAGGTTTCGAACCAGTGCGCCTCGAGCCCCGGAGCGAGGTCGCGCATCAGCTTGCCTTGCACGTTGTGCAGGCCCGTCTGCTGTTCGAACGCCGCGTTGATCTCCAGGAAGCGGTAATCCACCGCCTTCTCGTTGGCGTCGAAGATCACTTCGACGGTGCAGAACCCTTCGATCAGCGTGTCGAACAGGGCCCGATACTGCACCTCCGGCTCCGGAGCGGCGGCGGCCGAGCCGATTTCGAGGCGGTCAGCCACGCAGCCGACCCTCCGGAGAAATCACAAAGCCGGACGAGCACGGCTGAGTTACGGTATGGATTGGGCCCATCGGCTGAGAGTACGAGCGCCCCATCAGGGTGGCAACGGGCGACCAAGGGAGATTTGTTGGCCGCGACTGTCTGCCGGGCGCCGCCTCGGGCGTCCTAGTCCATGAAAACACGGGGGTGCGAGCTCACTCCTGAGCCAAAGCTCACTCGTCCCTGCAACCTTCCGGACTGGAGAATATCCATGAAGAAATTTCTGGCGACTTACGTCGGCTCAGCCTCATCCGCCAACAGAACCGCGTGGGACAAGATCGAGCCCACGAAGCGCAAAGAGCTCGAGGAAAAGGGCATGAAGGCGTGGGGCGACTGGATGGCCACCCACAAGGCGGCCATCGTCGAAAACGGCGGCCCGCTGGGGAAAACGAAGCGTGCGGCCGCGGAAGGGGTATCCGACACGAAGAACAACCTGGCGGGATACGTCGTGGTGCTGGCGGAATCTCACGATGCCG
>JBDTUL010000168.1:0-11092 GCA_040007735.1 Gammaproteobacteria bacterium
TCCAGCGAGTTGATACTCAACCAGCACGAACCCCGCGGTCATGATGAGCACGTTGGCTAACACCGAGTAACGCGCGAACCCGGCTGATTTGCGCCACCACAGGATCAGCGCCAGCATGAAAGTGAGCGCGATGAGCTGGCCTATCTCCACGCCCACGTTGAACGACACCATATTGATGACGAGCCCCTCTTTCGAGGGATTGAGGTCCTGCAGCTTGGTCGCAAGTCCGAACCCATGGACCAGGCCAAAGCCCATGACGGCGAGTTTCGCGTTGGGCTGCACGCCGAACACAGTGCGGAAGCCGCCGATATTGTCGAACGCCTTGTAGACCACCGAGAAACCGATGACGGCATCCACAAGAAACGGGTTGACGTGCAGGCCACCCAGCACGCCAGCCAGCAGGGTGATGCTATGGCCGATGCTGAACAGGGTGACATAGAGCGCCACATGACTGAGCCGATACAGGAAGAAGATGACGCCCAGGATGAACAGCAGATGGTCATAACCAGTGACCATATGTTTAGCGCCCAGATACAGAAACGGGAATATCTGCGGCCCGCTGTTCCGGGCGACGAACTCCGCATCCTTGCCGGCGATACCGTGCGCATCCACGGCGAAGCACGCAACAAGGGACAGGACCAACAGGGCCGCCGAAGCGGCGCATCGCACTTTCGAACGCATTAGCCTAGTGTTATCCAGTGAGGACAATCAGTATCAGGGAGTCAGGGACATGAGACAACTCTTTAGGTCGGCGTCCATTGTGTGCACGGCTTGCGTCGCGGTGTTGAGCTCTGCACAAGGCGCGGTATCTCCGGCACCGGCACCGGCGGCGGCGGCGGCGGCACCGGCGGCGGCGGCGGCGGCGGCGAGCGCAGCCGCCGAACGAGCGGCCATAGAGCAGTGGCAGGCAAAGCGGCTCGAGAACCTCACCAGCGACTCGGGGTGGCTCACGCTCGCCGGCCTCTACTGGCTGAACGACGGCGAAAACACGTTCGGAAGCGCCAAGTCGAACACGGTGCGGCTCGACAATGCAGCGGTGGCCGCAAAGGCCGGTTCGTTCGTCAGGACGGGAAAGGAGGTGCGCTTCGTGGCCCGACCGGATGGCGGCATCACGCAGGATGGCCAGCCGGTCACAACGGTGGACCTCGTGTCCGACACTGCCGGAGAGCCCACGGTTCTCGAGAGCGGGCCGGTGTCGTTCTTCCTCATCGAGCGCGGTGGCAAGTACGGCGTTCGGGTGCGTGACAAGAACAGCCCTCATCGCACCCACTTCGCGGGCCTCCAGTACTTTCCCATTCGTGCGGACTGGGCCATCGATGCGCGCTTCGAGCCTTACGAGCCACACCGGCACATCCGCATCACGAACATCCTCGGCATGGAAGAAGACATGGACTCGCCCGGCGCACTGGTCTTCACCCAGGGCGGCCACGAGTGGCGGCTCGACACTATTCTCGAAACGCCCGACGACCAGGAGCTGTTCGTGATGTTTGCAGACGGCACCAGCGGCAAGGAAACCTACGGCGCCGGGAGATTCATGTACCTGCCGCTGCCGCGCGACGGGACCGTGCGGCTGGACTTCAACAAGGCGTATAACCCGCCCTGCGCATTCAACGATTTTGCCACCTGCCCGCTGCCGCCCTTCCAGAACCGCCTGGCGCTGCGGGTGGACGCAGGCGAGAAGAGCTACGCCGGGCACTCGAAATAAAGAGGAATAGAAAAACGACGTGTGGGAGCTGATCGCTCAATACGGGCTGGCGCTGGTCTTCGCAAACGTTCTCGCCGAGCGCGTGGGGCTGCCGTTGCCCGCAATGCCCACGCTCATCATCGCCGGCGCACTGGCGGCGGTGGGCAAGCTCTCCGCGCTGGCGGTGTTCGGTACGGCGGTTGCCGCCTGCATCATAGGCGACACGCTGTGGTATGCGGCCGGGGTTTTCTACGGCCGCCGCGTCATCAGCCTCCTGTGCCGAATCTCAGTGTCTCCGGATTCCTGCGTGCGGCAGACCGAAGACCGTTTCGTGCGGTGGGGCCCGCTCACGCTGGTGGTCGCTAAATTCATTCCGGGTCTGTCCACCGTCGTGCGGCCGCTGGCCGGCACCGTTCACTTCGGCTGGGTGCCGTTCGAAGTGTTCAACGGCCTTGGAGCGGTGTTGTGGGTGGGTGCGTCAGTCGGTGCCGGCATCATTTTCCACGATGAGATCAACGTACTGCTGCACTGGCTGAGGGACTTCGGCATCGCTGCCTTCCTGGGACTGTTGGGTGTAGTGCTCGTATTCGTGGCCATCAAATGGTGGCAGCGTCGGCGGTTCAATCGCATGTTGAGCATCGCGCGAATCGATGCCGAACAGCTGCGCAAACTGATGGCAGGTGAGCCGCAGCCCATCATCGTGGACCTGCGTTCGAAGATCGGCCGGGATCAGGACGGGCGCCACATTCCCGGCGCACGCATCGTGAGCTTCGACCAGGTGATGAGGCGTGTCGAACAGTTTCCGCTGGACCGTGACGTCGTTTTCTACTGCACGTGCCCGAACGAGGCCACTGCCGCGTACGCGGCCCGTCAACTCATCAAGTTGGGATACACCCGGGTGCGCCCGTTGCTGGGCGGCCTCGATGCCTGGGTGTCGGCCGGATATGAAGTGGAGGCGTTTGTGATCCCGGCGCGTGTTGCCTCAGCCGCGAGCGCTTCGCCGCCAGACTAGCGTGCGGTTGTTGGCGGGCATCTCGTGGTCCGCGGCAAGCCTGAGCCCTATCGCCTGCGCCAGCGCGTCCACCGCTTCTAAATCCCGAATGCCGCTCAGCGGCGAATACTGCTTCTTCAACCACGCGTCGAAATCGCGATTGCTGTCGCTGGTGAAGCGGCCGCCGTAGTTGAACGGGCCGTAGACGGCGAGCGTTGCCTTTTCGTCCAGCACAGTGTCCAGCGCGGCGAACAGCTTCTGCACTTGGGCCCAGCCCATGATGTGCAACGTGTTCGCGGTGAATACCGCGTCATAGCGGCCGCTGGGCCACGGGCCGTTCACATCCAGGCGCAAAGGCGGCGGCGTGTTGGGCAAGCCCGCATGCTGCAGCCACGCGCGGACGCCCGGCAGGTTCTCCTCCACGTCCGAGGTCTGCCACGTGGTGCCAGGCAGCGCGGCCGCGAAATGCACCGCGTGCTGGCCGGTGCCGCTGCCGATCTCAAGCACTTGGCGGACTTGAGAAAATTCTTCTCGCAGCACGCCGAGGATTGCGTCCTTGTTACGTTCGCAGGCAGGCGCGTTGGGCAGATTGGAATGCGTCATGAGCTGATTTCGAGGTGGATTGCGCTTAGGACTTCTGAAGCCCTGGAAAAATTCCGGGGTGTGGAGACCGCAATGTTCGAGCGTAACGATCTGCCCCCGCACATGCGGCCTTCATCCCAATGGAAATTTTCGTTGGCATTGCTGCTCGTCGGATCGCTCACTCTAACAGGCCGAGCCTTTGCGGATTGCGCCGGCGGGAACGTGAGCGATGCCAGGGGAGCCTACGAAACCGCATTGGCCAGCGAGAAGCAAGGCCGGAAGGAACAGGCGCTGCTCCTGTATCGCGGGGCGGAGGGCTACGTCTGCGAGAACGCCAACCCGTATGAAGCGGATGCCGCGAAACGTGCCGCGCCGCTGGGCCTGGCGCTGGGTAGCGCAGCCGAGAAAGCCGGCGACTTCCGCAAGGCGTTCGAGATGTACGACGCGGGCGGACACTACGCGCTCGCGGATCGCGCCTTCATGGCGATGACTCGCGCGAAGCAGGATGAGCCGATGGTTTTTCAGGCCGCGCGAGAACATTTCGACACGCGAGCGCTGGGCTCGTTTCAGAGCAACAACGCGGCGGCGCTGAAAGTCACCGGGGCTTATCGCCCGGACTCGCAGCTCATCGCCGAAGTCGCGGCGATGCCCTTGAAGGCCATCGAGCGCGCCTGCCAGAAAGAGACTGCGGCGTTCAATGAGCAGTACCTGCGCGACTACGTGCAGATGATTCAGTCGCGCCCCGAGGATGTGATGGACGCAACGGCGATCCAGCGCATGATCGGAGCCCAGCAGGCGTTCGCTCGGAAGTGGGAGCAGCGTGATGTGCTGAAGGAATCGCGCGCGGCGTTACAGTTGATGCGCATGTGGGGCCTCAATAGCGGCAACGAGGCGCTCTCGGTATCCGTTCAGAAGCAGGTCGCGCAGCGGGCTGAACAGCATGCGCAGGTTCTTGTGCAGAAATTCAGTGGCGCGCCGAAGTTTCTCGAAGAGGCTGAGGAATTCGTTCGCTTTCTTCAGCTGGAGCCCGCTAAGGAAGATGCGCGCATCGCGGCGCTGCGTGCTCAGGCTTTGAAGCTTGGGGATGATGCCGGGGCTAACCAGCGATTCACGCTCGCCGCTGAATACTATGAAGTGGCAGGTAACGGCACCAAGGCGGATGCAGTCCGAGCGAAACAGCAACACAGGGGCATGCGCCGGACGGTCAGGTATTCGATCCGCCGTTACCGTCACCACCATTGCCCAATCCAGGCAGCGGAACGATCGGTGGCGTTGGCCCCTGGTTCGTCAGTGTTGCCGACCGATTCATTTCTGCAATGGTGTTGGCGCGCTCCACATCCCGCGCGCTGGTCGGCGACACAATCACGGACTGGTTGCGTGCGAAGTCCGCCAGGTGCTGCGCGAGCCGCTGCGCTTCCTTGGGATTGCCTGCGAGCCCAACGATGAATCGCTGCCGGTCTCGTCCGTAGCAAACCGAGTCGATGTCTGCCACCCACTCGCGCAAAGTCATGTCTTCAACGTTGGTCACCGCCTTCTGGCTCTTGAAGCGGTCCTGCACGATGTTGCCGAAGTCGACGTTCGAGACCTGGAAGTTGCCCTGCATCTCGAGCCAGTACAGGCGCGACGTAAAGCGGAATCTCCGCCACAGATACTGACTTGATCGCAAACAATAGAGCGCCACCAGGAAGCAGATGGCCGCCCCGGCGATGAGGTTCGCCGCTCCCGAAGGCCAGTTCACCACGGCAATCAACGAGAGCGCGGCGGTGCCCGCAATCAGCACCAGAGCCAGCGACACGATGCCGATGAGCCACCGGTACTCGCGCGATCCCAAGCAATATGAAAGCGTGAGCGGGCCGGATTCCGTCGGCACGGGCTGGCTCTCTTCCAGCGATTCGCCGCTGAACGCGCCCCGCGCACCCTCCACACTTGGCGAATGATGGATGTAGCGCCGGTTCGGAATCTTCTCGAACCACAGCTCCTGCAGCGAGCGTGCGTAGTGCAGGAGAATCTGATTCGGGATGCCGTTGAACGAAACGACTTCCAGATGATTCGCCATCGAGATGGTGGTGGGGCGCAGGGTCTGTGTCATAACCGCTAACAGCAACATCACCGCCGCAGCTAGTGCGCCGAGCACCATGAACGAAGCCAGCAGTGCCCAGTTCATTCCCAACGGAGCATGCAAATCCCGCGGCAGCAGCATGCCGAGCAGCACCGGCCCGATCACCGCCACCACGCACAGGGCGATCATCGAAAAAACGCTCAGCTCAGTGGAGCCGACGCCCGGCCGCAGCACTGCGCGAACGAGAACCCAGCCGGCCAGCACGGCATACAGCATGAACACCAGCGACCGCTGGCCTGCCGCGGAGACGCCGAACACCGAGATGAGCGCGCTGATCAGAATGGCCGCCAGCACCAGCAGATTGCGGAACTGAGCTCGCGCAATGTCCTGCAAGGGCTTCGGGGAGAACAGCAGGTCGGGCATCCAGGTGAACAGCAACTGATCGATGCCCGTGACCGGAACCGAATAGTTGAATGCATTCTGGCGCATGGTTTCGGTGAGGCCGCGCGCCTCCTGCGATTCGCCGCTCTGCGTGGGCGTCATGGTGGGCGCCAGCGAGTTGGGCTGTTCGCGGCCGAAGTAGAAGCGCAGCTGCCAGAGAATCCAGCTCACGATGGTGAAGCCGGCGAACAGTGTAAGCACCGCCACCACCAGGGCCGCCCAGCTGCCGTTGGCGACGTGCACCCCGTTCACCGGCGGCGCGACGAGCCGGCCGCGGGCGATGAACAGGCTGGCGAAACCGCTGACGATGAGCAGTGCGGCGCCCGCCGCGAGAAACAGGTTCTCGATGCGGTGGGGGTTGGGGACGTCGAAGCGCTGCGATTGCGGGTTATATTCGTAGCCCATCTTTTTCTCCGGGTCACATCCCGGTGGATCATAGCGAAAATGACGCCCGAAACCCTGGAGCGCATCGAATCGAAGATCGCGTTCCTCGAGCGCGCGAATAACGAGCTGAGTGACGTGGTGTTCCGCCAGAGGCAGGAAATCGACGCCCTGCAGGCGCAGCTGGCCCAGCTGGCCAGCAGGCTGGATTCAGGGCAGCCGGAGGCGACTGTGTATTCGCTGGAGGACGAGAAACCGCCGCATTACTAGTTGTGTGTTCCAGCCGCCCGGCGATTGGGCTCTTGATTCCGCGGGAGCTCGAGAGCCCTCAATCGCCGGGCGGCTGGGAGTTCCCTGTGGGGTTGATTGCGGGCAGCTCAATCTAAAGAGGAAAGCCGCTTTTCGAGGTGGCGCCTCTCCGGGTCGAGCTTCGCCAGCGCAAGCGCCAATCGATAGGCCAGGCGGGCTTCGTCGACCCGCCCTAACCGAACTAATAGCTCCGCGCGGGCGGCGGGCAACAAGTGATAGCCCTCCAGGCTCCCCCGCGCCGTGAGGGCATCGAGCAGGTTCAGGGCTTGCGCGGGCCCATCCACCATCGACACCGCGGCCGCATGGTTGAGCTCGACAACCGGTGATGGATGCAAGCGCAGGAGCACCTCGTAGAGGCCGACGATCTGCGCCCAGTCCGTCGCATCGTGCCGCGGGGCTCGCGCGTGCAACGCCGCGATGGCCGCTTGCACCGTGTACGAGCTCGGCAGCCCCGGCGCGTGTAGTGCCGTATCCAGCAGTGCACACCCTTCCGCGATCGCATCAGAGTCCCACCTGCCGCGGGCCTGATCTTCGAGCAGCACAAGGTCTCCCGCAGCCGTTACGCGCGCAGCTCGGCGGGCATCATGCAAAAGCATCAACGCGAGCAGCCCTTCGATTTCCGCCCGTCCCGGCATCAGTGCCCGAAGCAACCGACCTAATCGAATCGCTTCCGCAGAAAGATCATCTCGCATCAGCTCGGCACCAGACGTCACGGCGTAGCCTTCCGTGAACACCAGATAGATCGCCGCCAGTACGCCATCTACGCGCTCATCCAGCTGGCGTGGCTCGGGCGTCTCATACGGAATGCGCGCATCCCGAATTTTAGTTTTGGCGCGGACCAGTCGCTGCGCCATGGTCTCTTCGCTCACCAGGAATGCGCGCGCGATGGCTTGGGTAGTCAGGCCGCAAACGGCGCGCAAGGTCAGCGCAACCCGCGCTTCCATGTTCAACGCCGGATGGCAGCACGTGAAAATGAGCCTCAGCATGTCGTCGCCGAACGAGCCTTCGTCATCCAGCGCATCAGGATGGGCCGCAAGGTCGCTTGCGATGTGCGCTTCGGTTTCGATGTCCCGCCGCTTCGCGCGAAACAGAATCTGTCGCCGCAGCCGGTCGATCGCCTTGTGCCGCCCCACATTCACGAGCCACGCGCGCGGATTCGCGGGCATGCCTTGAGTGGGCCACTGCTCGACCGCCAGCGCGAACGCTTCCTGGAGCGCCTCTTCGGCGCGCTCAAAATCCCGGACGAGACGGATCAGCGTGGCCAGCGCCCGACCCGACTCGTCCCGGAACACGCGTTCCAGGCTGACGTTGGCGTCACCCGTTGCGTGCGGCAGGGCTGCGCTCCTAGTTGTAGGTCATGATCGGCCGCACCTCGATCGAACCGGCTTTCGCTGTCGGAATGCGCGCGGCGATGCCGATGGCCTCGTCGAGGTTCTTGGCATCAATGAGGTAGTACCCACCCAACTGCTCGCGCGTTTCCGCGAATGGGCCGTCGGTGGTAAGTGTCTTGCCGTTCCGCACCCGCACCGTGGTGGCGGTTGCGACCGGCGTCAGCGCGTCCCCCGCCTTGAAATTCCCGGAATCGATGATGGATTTCGTGAAGGTGCGGTATTCGACGATCATGGCGCCCGGCGCGGCCTCGGTCTGGGCGGCCCATTCGGCTTCGTTCATGTAGATCAGCAGCAGATATTGCATGGAAGTCGGCTCCTTGGATGGGAAGGATGTGTTCTTGCCGCCTACAGTCGAACCAGGGGTCGCGGATTCGACACTGTTATGCATTTTTCTGCGCCGGTCTGCATCTGTCACGCATATCAGTCGGCCCCTAGACTGGCCGCCATGAAGATCGCAAAACCCATGCTCCTCGTCACCACGCCCATCGGCGTGGTCCTGGGCATTTACGAGGGCTTCCGCCTGGCTGGCGGCCTCGTCTTCCTGATGATCGCTCTGTTGTCGCTGATCAGCGTTGCCATCGGCACGGTGGTGGCAACCGTGCGGCGCGAACGCAAGGCCGAGGAAGCGGTCCGGGAAGCCTCCATCGCCATCGAGGGAAGTTCGAAATGAAAGTGATCATCGCCGTGCTGCTGCTCGGGGTCGTCGCCAGCCTGGGGCAGGCATTGTTCGCGATGTCGAGCGGCCCCGACACCTCTGGCCGCATGGTGCGCGCGCTCACCTGGCGCATCAGTTTGTCTTTGGCGCTCTTCGCCGTTCTAATGCTCGGATGGTACTTCGGCCTGATCGAGCCCCTCGACAATCGCTGAGTCGCGCGCCTGCGCCGCCCGGCAAACGCGTGAAACTCTATGAAGAGCTCGCGGGCCACGTCTCCGCTCTGATCCAGGAAGGCACGCTTCAGCCGGGCGAGCGGGTTCCTTCCGTGAGGCAAATCGTTCGCGAACGGCGCGTCAGTCCGGCCACGGCCATGCGTGCGTATGAGTTGCTGGAGTCACGCGGTCTCATCGAGACGCGGCCGCGATCCGGCTACTACGTCAGCGAGCCTCGCGACAAACACGCGCCGGAGCCGCGAAGAGGCCGAGCGTCGGCTCGCACCACGCGTGTGGATGTGAGCGAGCTGGTGTTCCAGATTCTCGACGCCGCGCGTGATCGGGACGTGGTGCCGCTGGGTTCCGCATTCCCGAGCCCCCTGCTGTTTCCCTGGCCGAAGCTCGCACGCTACCTCGGAAGCGCGGCGCGGCATATGGACCCGTGGAGCACCGTGGAGAGTCTTCCGCCAGGAAGTCTGGATCTTCGCCGGCAGATCGCGCGGCGTTACCTGAAGTTCGGCACCAAGGTGTCGGCGGATGAAATCATCATCACGTGCGGCGCGCTCGAAGGGCTGAATATTTCCTTGCAGGTTCTGACGCGGCCCGGCGATGCCGTGGCGGTCGAGGCGCCGGCGTTCTATGCCTGTTTGCAGAGCATCGAAGCGCTGGGGCTCAAGGCCGTGGAGATTCCGACCGATCCGCGTGAAGGCGTGGATCTCGGCGCGCTCGCGCAAGCCATCGACAAGCATGCCATTCGGGCGTGCTGGTTCATGACCACCTTTCAGAATCCGCTCGGCGCCACGATGCCGGAAGCAAAGAAGCGGGACCTAGTGAAGTTGCTCGAGAAGCACGACGTGCCGCTGATCGAAGACGATGTTTACGCGGAGTTGTATTTCGGCGAGGAGCGCCCGCGCCCCGCGAAGGCGTTCGATACGAAGGGTGGGGTGCTGCACTGTGGGTCGTTCTCCAAGTGCCTCGCGCCGGGGTATCGGTTGGGATGGGTTGCGGCGGGGAAGTTTGCGACGGCGGTTCAGCGACGCAAGATCACTACTTCTATTTCGACCAGCCTTCCCGTGCAGGATGGCATCGCGCTGCTGCTACGGCAGGATGGGTACGATGCGCATCTGGCGAAGTTGCGCAGGACTTTGGCTTCTCAACAAGGGTCGTTGCTTTCTGCGCTTCAGAAGCACCTGCCGAATGGATATCGCGTGACGCGGCCTGAGGGTGGGTATTTTCTCTGGGTTGAATTGCCTCGCGGAGTGGATTCGCTCGAGGTGCACCGGCTGGCGCTGGATCAGGGGATCAGCGTGGCGCCGGGGCCTATTTTTTCGCCGCGGCGAGAGTTTCGGAATTGTTTGCGGTTGAACTATGGGCACCCGTGGAGCGCTGAGCTGGATGGGGCGGTGGCGAAGCTTGGGAAGATTATTTCTCAGCCGCCCGGTGGGTGCCGGCATGCCTGAAAGGAGGAAACATTTAGCGACGATGGCGATTCGATGCCATGATCGGTGCCATGAAACTCCCCACACTATTCATCTCTCATGGCGGCGGACCCTGGCCGTGGATCGAGGAGATAAAACAAGATTTTGCGCGCACCGCGAAGTGGCTTGCGCAGTTGCCTGCCACGCTGCCCGCAAAGCCTGCGGCCATTCTGTCGGTATCGGGGCACTGGGAAGAGTCCGAATTCACCGTTGCCACGTCGGCGAAGCCGCCGATGTTGTACGACTATTCGAATTTTCCTGAGCACACGTATCACATCAAATATCCGGCGCCGGGCTCGCCCGCCGTCGCTACACGTGTGACGGAGCTGCTCGGCCGCGCCGGCTTTCGCAATGAATCGGATCCTGAGCGCGGCTTCGATCACGGCACTTTCGTGCCGCTCGCCGTGATGTATCCGGATGCCGACGTGCCGGTTGTGTCGCTCTCGCTTCGTTCGAATCTGGAAGCGAGCGAGCACCTGCGCATGGGCGCGGCACTCGAGCCACTGCGTGATGAAGGCGTGTTGATCGTGGGCAGCGGGCTCACTTATCACAACCTGCGCATGCTCAGGCGCAGCCCTTCTGCGGGGCCGGTTTCAGAGCAGTTCGAAGCGTGGCTCACTGAGGCGGTCAGCGACCCGAATCCCGACACACGCGCGCAGAAACTTTCCGCGTGGGCGCAGGCGCCCTCCGCGCGCCTTGCACACCCCCGTGAAGATCACCTCATTCCGTTGATGGTGGCGGCCGGCGCCGCCGGCGCGAGCCGCGGAAGGTGTGTGTTTCGAGACAAAGTTTGGGACGTGTCGATGGCGTCGTATCAATTTGGCGATTGATTGACGCTTGACTGACGCGGCGGCTTGATTGAGCCATGGCTGAGTGCAATGGATGCCGCCTCCAGCCGCCCGGCGAGTG
>JBDTUL010000169.1:0-11047 GCA_040007735.1 Gammaproteobacteria bacterium
AGTTGATGTTGGCGCCCGGCGCGATGCCGATGCCGCCCACCTGCGCCGCCAGCGCATCGGAGATGTAGTCGCCGTTGAGATTCAACGTGGCGATGACATCGAACTCATCCGGCCGTGTGAGCACCTGTTGCAACGTGATGTCCGCGATGGCGTCCTTGACGATGATCTTGCCGTTCTTCTTCGCGGCGGCCATCTCGTCGTTCGCCGTCTTTTCGCCCTTGGCGGCCTTGGTGCGCTCCCACTGTTCCCATGTGTACACGTGCGCGCCGAACTCTTTCTCAGCCAGCTGGTAGCCCCAGTTGCGGAACGCGCCTTCGGTGTACTTCTGGATGTTGCCCTTGTGCACGAGGGTGAGGCTCTCGCGACGGTTCGCTATGCAGTACTGGAGGGCCGAGCGGATGAGCCGATCGGTGCCTTCCTTCGACACGGGCTTGATGCCGATGCCGGAGCTCTCCGGGAAGCGGATCTTCGCGTACGACTTGGGAAAGTTCGCCTTGAACAGGTCCATGAACTTCTTGTGCTCGTCGGTGCCGAGCTCGAATTCGATGCCGGCGTAAATGTCTTCCGTGTTTTCGCGGAAGATGACCATGTCGACCTTCTCTGGGTGCTTCACGGGGGAAGGCACGCCCTTGTACCAGCGCACCGGGCGCAGGCAGACATACAGGTCGAGCAACTGGCGCAGCGCCACGTTCAGCGAGCGAATGCCGCCGCCGATGGGCGTGGTGAGCGGCCCCTTGATGGAGACCAGGTAGTCGCGGCAAGCGGTGACGGTTTCATCCGGCAGCCACGAGCTATAGAGCTTGTTCGCCTTTTCGCCGGCGAAGACTTCCATCCAGTGAATCTTGCGCTTGCCGGCATAGGCCTTCTGCACGGCGGCGTCCATCACTCTGACGCTGGCGCGCCAGATGTCCGGCCCCGTGCCGTCGCCTTCGATGAAGGGGACGATGGGGTTTTCAGGAACGACGAGCTTGCCGTTCGTGATGGTGATTTTCGCGCCCCCGGCGGGCGGCGTGATCGCAGGCGTTGCAGCCGTGGACATCAGGGGGACTCCTGGCGGGAAGTGGGTCGGAAGCGGGCCGCGATGCTAGCAGAAAGCGGCGGAATTCGGGCTCGTGCAGGGTCGGGGGGGGCGGTGCTCGGTAGCCGGACGAAGCAGGCCTGGAGGTCGATGGTGTTGGCGAGGTTTGTGGTGTTGCCTGCGGGTGAGTGTTCGCTCTCGGGCCGATGGCGCCGGCCCCGCCCGGCGCATTGGTTAGAATGCGGGGCTATGTCGCGAACGTTACCGAAAACCCCCACCGCCGACGGCTTCTGGATGCCCGGCGAATACGAGCCGCATTCGGGCTGCTGGATGCTCTGGCCCGAACGCCCGGACAACTGGCGCAACACCGCCGGCCCGGCGCAGCGCGCGTTCGTGGACGTGGCGCGCGCCATTGCGCGCTTCGAGCCCGTTACCGTGGGCGTTTCGGCGGCGTTCTTCGAAACGGCGCGCGCGCTGTTGCCGGCCCACATCCGGCTAGTGGAGATGTCCCACGACGACAGCTGGGCGCGCGACGTCGCGCCGACCTTCGTGGTGAACGAAAACGGTGCAGTGAGCGGCGTGGACTGGCGGTTCAACGCCTGGGGCGGCACGAACGGCGGCCTCTATTCGCCGTGGGACCAGGACGACCTCGTCGCGCGCAAGGTGCTCGAGATCGAAGGCTGCGACCGCTATGCTGCGGACATCATCAATGAGGGCGGCGCCATTCATGTGGATGGGGCGGGCACGGCGCTGGTCACGGAAGAATGCCTGCTCAACCCGAACCGCAATCCACACTTGAGCGCCAAGCAGATCGAGGCGGTGCTGCGCGCGTATCTCGGCGTCTCGGCGGTGGTGTGGCTCGGCAAAGGTGTCTTCAACGACGAGACGGATGGTCACATCGACAACCTGGCGTGCTTCATTCGCCCGGGCGAGGTGTGCCTCACGTGGACCGACAATCCGCGCGACCCCCAGCACGCCATTTCGAACGACGCCTGGCAGCGCCTGAACGATGCGCGCGCCGCGCGCGGCCGCCGATTCAAGGTGCACAAGCTTCCCATGCCGGGGCCGTTGCACATGTCCGCCAAAGAGGCGAAAGGCCTGGCGCGGCGCAAGGGCACCAAGCCACGCGAACCCGGCAACCGTCTCGCCGGCAGTTACGTGAACTTCTACATCGCGAACGGCGGCATCGTCATGCCGCTGCTCGATATCCGCACGGACCGCGCGGCCGCCGCCCGGATTCGCCGCCTGTTCCCGCGCCGGCGCGTCATCGGCGTTCCGGCACGCGAAGTGCTGCTGGGCGGAGGCAACATTCACTGCATTACGCAGCAGGTGCCCGCGGCCGGCCGTGAACGCAAAAAACCAGAAGGCCCGCGATGAGCAACAAACTCAAAGCCGAGAATCTCGCCGATGCCCTGCGGGTGAAACCCGGCAAGTCCGTCTCCCTGCGTGAAAAGGATGCGGCGCGCGATTTTGGGTGGCAAGAGGCAGAGGCGGAGCAGGTGCTCAAAGCCAATCGCAAGCGCCTGGAGGAACTGCAGTACAAGCTCTATGCGGATGGTCACTTCGCCCTGCTGATAGTGCTGCAGGCCATCGACGGCGGCGGCAAGGATGGCACCACCCGCAATGTGATGACGGCTTTCAATCCTCAGGGTTGCACGGTCACCTCGTTCAAGGCGCCGAGCCCGGAAGAGCTGCGGCACGACTATCTCTGGCGTATCCACAAGCACATGCCGCCGCGCGGCGAAGTGGCTGTGTTCAACCGGTCTCACTACGAAGATGTGCTGGTCGTGCGCGTGGACAACCTGGCTCCGAAGGCTGTGTGGAAGCCGCGCTTCGAGCAGATCAACAACTTCGAGCGCACGCTCACCGAGAGCAACGTGCACGTGCTGAAGTTCTTTCTCCAGATCAGCAAGGACGAGCAGCGCAAGCGGTTCGAGGAGCGGCTGGCGGAGCCGGCCAAACAATGGAAGTTCAGCCCGGCCGACCTCGACAAGCGCAAGCAGTGGAACCAGTACGCCGCGGCGTTCGAGGATGTGCTCACCCGGTGCAGCACCAAGTGGGCGCCCTGGTACCTGATCCCCGGTGACAAGAAGTGGTTCCGGAACCTGGCGGTTTCGCAGATCGTGGCCGACGAGCTGGCGCGGATGCCGCTTTCGTTTCCCAAGCTGGGATATGACCCGTCCAAGATTAGGGTTCGGTAAGAGGCCCTCAATCGCCGGGCGGCTAGAAGAGCTGCGACTCGGTTGCGACGGTCAGGCTAATTCGCTCTTGGAGCGCGCGCGCCGCGCCTGAATGTCTGACGCCCTTGGGCCCGCGCCCACCCCAGCGGCGAATGGCCCCCGCCGCGGCAATCGGGCCCTTCCTATTTCACCAATATCTGCATCCGAATCAATTTCGCCACGTAGATCCTCCCGTTAGACGCTTCGGTGTGAGCCGACGCGCAGTCCCCCCGCAGGAACTTGCGCTAGTGTCCGATGCCATACGGGTGACGCTTCGCCCGTGGGAGCGGGGGTCAACGTGGTTTCAGGTCGCTTGCGCTGTATGGCTTTGACGGCTCTCTCAACGCTTGTCGTCGCCTCGTGCGGTGGCAATACAAACGTGTCGCGCGCCAACCGGTGCAGCGAGCAGATCACCCTGAGTCTGGCACCCGGGGTAGACCGCACCGATCGGGTGGTGAAGGATGTGTCGCGAAATGCCGACGTGCAGCTCGAATACCTGCGCTCCGCCAGCCCGACGCTCCATGTGTTCACGTTGACCACCCCCGCCAACGATCCCGGTTGCAATGACGCGCTCACGCGTCTCAGGCAGAACCGGCACGTCCGCTTCGCCGAAATCGACCGGCGGCGCTCGTATCTCGATTCGGTCCGATAAGTCACCAGAAGGAACGGGACCATGCGCCTGACCGCTGTACTCCTGACCGGCCTCATGGTCTCGGCCGCCGCGCCGCTCGCCACCGCCGCACCCGCTGAATACAACCCGGTACAGACTCGTCCGGCCGCCGCCTCCGAGCCGTCGCTTCAACGGGTCATCGTGAAATTTCGCGCCCAGTCCAGACTGCAAACGCAGGCCACGGCGGGCAACGGCGAGTCCGCTGGCAATACGCCCACCGTGGTTTCCATGGATCGCATGCGTTCGTTGGGCACACGCGTTCGCATGAACGTGCAGGCCGCGAGCGCGATCTCGCCGGACATGCAGGTGATGCAGGTTTCGCCGATGAACCCGGGCGAGTCCGCAACCGACACTCTTGCAAGACTGAGAGCGGACTCGGAGGTGGAGTATGCGGAGGTGGATCGGCGGGTGTATTCGCATTCCACCCCGCCCAATGATGCCCAGTACTCCGGTCAGTGGTATCTGCAGGCGACGGACCTTACCGCCCTCTACGTCAACAAGAGTGCCATCAACGCCATATCCGCGTGGGACGACACCACCGGTAGTAACGGCGTGGTCGTCGCGGTGATCGACACCGGCGTGCGCTTCGATCATCCGGATCTGAAGCGTGCCAGCCAGGCCGGCCGGCTGCTGCGCGGCTACGATTTTGTTTCCTCGGATTCAGCCGGCACGTTTACGACGGCAAATGATGGTGACGGCGCCGACACCGATTCGTCAGACCCCGGCGACCGTTGCAGCACCGATTCGACTCCGCACAGCTCATGGCATGGCACGCGCGTGTCGGGAATCATCGGTGCCCTGTCGAACAATTCCATCGGCGTTTCGGGCATCACCTGGAGCGGCTGGATTCTTCCAGTGCGCGTGCTCGGGAAATGCGGCGGCTTCAATTCGGACGTGCTCGCGGGCATGCGTTGGGCGGCGGGACAGTCTGTGCCGAACGTGCCGGCCAACCCGTATCCCGCGAAGGTACTGAACATCAGTCTCGGCAGCACCGGGTCGTGCGATAGCGCCAGCGCGGATGTCATCAGTCAGCTGGCATCGCAGGGCGTGCTCATCGTGGTATCCGCCGGCAATGAGGGCGGCCCGGTGGATTCTCCGGCAAATTGTCCGGGAGCCATGGCCGTCGCTGGCCTTCGCCACGCGGGCACCAAGGTGGGGTACAGCAGCCTGGGGCCCCAAGTGGCGATCAGTGCTCCGGCGGGCAACTGCATCAACATCGCCAGCGGCGAGCCCTGCATACGCTCGATTGACACCACCACCAACGACGGCACCGATGCGCCGGGTGGCAACACCTATACGAACCAGTTCAACACCAACCTGGGCACCAGCTTCTCAGCTCCGGTCGTCTCCGGCATTGCCGGCCTGATGCTGGCCGTGAACGGAAACCTGAAGTCCACGCAGCTTATCTCGCGTCTCCAGTTGGGCTCGGCGACCTTTCCAGCCATCAGCGATACGAATCCACAGCCACCGGCTTGTGTGAATCCGGCGACCGCCCCCGCTGTTCAGAACACCGAATGCATTTGCACGACGGCCACCTGCGGCGCTGGCATGGCGAACGCGCGCGGCGCGGTAGATCAGGCACTGCGTCCCATTGCAGCCATCAAAGTTGCCAGCGCTGTATCCACTGGAAATTCGGTGCAGCTCCAGGGCGACGGTAGCGCCGCGGCCTGCAATCACAGCATCTCGACGTATGCGTGGACGGTGGTGAGCCCAACGGGCGGCTCGGCGCCGCCGATCACGAACGCGAGTAGCGCGAATGCCATGGTGCCTGCACCCACCTCAGGAACGTACATCATTCGACTCACCGTCACTGATGAAGCCGGCAAGAAAGACACTGCCGACGTCACTCTGAGTCCCACGTCCGCTTCGAAGACGGCACCAGATTCCGCCGGTACCAATGCCTGCCTTGCGGCCATCTCGGTTCCGCAGCTGTCAGCGGTTAGCATGACGGCGACGGATGCGGCCGCTTCTGAGGTAGGCCCTGATGCCGGCACTTTCACGTTTACTCGAACTGGCGATACTTCCGCAGCGTTGACTCTGGATGTTGCGCTTACGGGTAGCGCAACCAACGGCACGGACTATCAGTCCCTCGGTTCCACGGTGACCTTCCCTGCCGGCCAGGGGTCGGCCACCATGACCGTGACCCCAATCCCGGACAGCCTGCTTACAGAATCCACCGAGACGGTCGTTGTGACCATTCAGTCTTCGACCAGTTACGACATGGGGTCGCCATCGTCCGCGACGATCAACATAGCCAACAGCGACGTCGCTCCCGCCCCCAGCAGCCAGTTCAGCAACGGTGGCGGCGGCGGTGGCTCGCTCGATTGGCTCATGCTGGCCGCGTGTTTGTTCGCCGTAATGGTTGCCGCTCTGGCGCGGAATACTCGGCGCGGGGCTGTGCTCCGCGCCAGGCGACGCGCGCCAGTTCCTTCAAGACGCCGAGGCTGAAGAGCGCGCTGGGCGGAGCGAGCATGTGGCTCACTTGATAGAAACGCTCTGCTACCGTTTCGCTGAATCCGGCAGCTTCGTGAATCTTTGCCGTGTACCAATGCAGGAAGCGCAACTGCAAGCCGCGCGCGCACCACCAGGCCGATCGGATATCTCTGCAGACGCTCGTAATAACGGCGCTGGCTGCCGGGGAATCCATGCGGAACGATGTCGCCCAACGGGCGGGCCGTCGTCAGCGCGGCGAGAACATTCTGCGCCGGTAGTCCGCGCGCGAATTCCATGAAGCCTGCTTCATCGGTGGGCGGAGTGTCGCCGTGGCAGCCTACGAGCGTGACCATCCAGCGATTGCCTTCGATTGGAAAGATGAGGCCGCCGCGCCTGGCGGGAGGGCGGTCCGCGACGATCAGGCTCGTCCAGCCCACGCCATGGGCCGGCCGTTGGTAGAGTCGCGTGGCGTACGCGTAGTCCACTTTCACCAACTGTTCTTCAGGTGGCTCGTAGCCTAGCTCTCTCAAACGCTGCGGGGTCTGCGAACCGCGGCCACTTGCATCGATGACGAGGTCGGAGGCTGGCGCCGATGACAACCGCGTGCCCGTGGCGCTGGAAGTAGGTGGCGGTTGAGCGTGTGTTCGTCATCTGCGCGATCCCCTCGCGGGGGGGCGCAGTGTGAGGATTGGCTTTATTTATGGGCAGGGCGGGAAGATAGGCCGCGACACTAACTTAAGTGAGGCATCGGTACCGGCGCCAGGGACGCGACTCCGCCCCCACCTCAAAAAAACAAGAAAACTCTCAGCCGCCCGGCGATTGAGGGCTTCTTCAACGAGAAGCCAATTTCTCCGCGAGATCCAGCCACGCCTTCTGCGCCCGTCGATAGTGGTCGGGTGCAATGCGCGCACCCTCGAGCAGCTCTTTCGCAATCCGGCGCGCTTCGTCCGGCTCGCCTTCGGCTTGCAGCAACTGCGCATAACGAACCGCGGCCTCCGCACCCGGGTAGGACGGCGCCAGGATCTTGTATTCCTCGAGCGCCTTCGTCTTGTTGCCTTCGGTTTCCAGCGCCCGCGCATAGAGCAGGTGCCCTTCGGACGACCTGAAATCAGGGTTGAGGCGAATGAGCTCATCGAGCGTTTCGCGCGCCGACACCGCATCCCCCTTGCCAAACTGCGCGCGCGCGATGCCGAGCATGAGGTTGGGGTCGTGCTCATAGAGGCCGGTGAGCGCCTTGCGAAACTCCGCGATGGCATCGTCGTAGCGGCCCTGGCGCGTAAGCTCTTCCGCATACCGTTGCAGGCTTGCCACGTTCGTTCCGACGCGCGCCTCGTTTTCATAGCGCCGCAGATCGGCGCCCGGATCGAGCGCTTTCTTCACGCCGCGCGCCGTGCGCTGCGCGGTGCGGCTCTTGAACAGATCCGGAATCAGCTCGACTGCCACGTAGGCCAGGATGCCCGCGTAGGACAGCAGCGCGATGACCCAGATCCAGATCTGATTCCGGCCCGTCTTGATGCAATGGATGATCAGCAGCGCCTGGATGACGATCGACAGTAGAAATAGCCAAGGCATTCGGTGCGCTAACTCCTGGGTAGTGCGAAGGCGACGACTGTGTCGCCTCGCGGTACGCCGAGCGGCCCGTGGCCGCCGGCAGCAATCACCACGTACTGGCGCTCGCTCTTGCCGGCCCGGTACGTCATGGGCGTGGCTTGCCCGCCTGCGGGCAGCGCATGCTTCCACAATTCGCGGCCGGTTTCGACATCGAAGGCCCGAATATACCGATCCATGGCGCCGCCGACGAATACCAGGTCACCGGCCGTGGCGATGGGGCCGCCGAGGTTTGGCGTGCCGAAATTCCGCACGGGAAAGAAGCTGGGCACGAGATTCTCAGTGGAGCCGAGGGGCACCTGCCACACGATGCGGTTCTCTCGAAGATCCACATTAACGAGCGTGCCCCACGGCGGAGACGTGCAAGGCAGGCCCCACGGCGAAAGCAGTGGTTCGCGCCGCATCGCGTAAGGCGCGCCCTTTTGATACGCGAACTCCGCGCGCGGGTAGTCGCCCGATGCGCGCTGCGTCTCGACCTCGCCCGGAGGAATCAGAGTGACGACCATCGCGAGATGATTCACCGCGGCGATGACCCGATTGCGACGGGGATCGAACGCAATTCCGCTCCAGTTCACTCCACCGAGATCGCTCGGCCAGAGAATGGAGCCGCGCGTATCCGGCGGCGTGAACAGCCCTTCGTTGCGGTGGCTCTTGATGATGTCGCGACATTTACCGCGATCCCAGAACGTGAGACCCCACGCGTCTTTCGCATTCAGCGGGCGATGCTCGACCATCGGTGGCAACGATGAGAAGGGTTGCGTGGGAGACGATTGCTCGCCCAGCACCTGGCTGTTCGCGACGTCTCGATCTGCTATCGGGAAAAGAGGTTTGCCCTTGTCCCGATCGAACACGAACAACATGCCGGTCTTCGTCGCCTGGATAACGGCCGTGAGCGGCTGGCCGAGGCGTTCCATCTCCACCAGCGCCGGTTGCGCGCCGAGGTCGTAGTCCCACAGGTCGTGATGAACGAGTTGCTGTGCCCATTGCAGCTTGCCGGTCATCGCATCGAGGGCGAGCAGCGAGTTCGCGAAGCGGTTGTCGCCGAGCCGTTTGCCGCCGTAGAAATCCGGGCTCGCGGAGCCTGTGGGCACGAACACGATGCCGCGGTCTGGATCCACCGACATGACGCCCCACGCGTTGGCCGCGCCGGTGCCCGCAGCCTGCGCTGTGTTCCACGCGCCGGCAGCTGGATGGTCTGGAGCATTGGGCAGCGGATCGAATGCCCAGCGTTGCGCACCGGTGATGGCGTCGAACCCTCGAATGGTGCCGCGCTCGACATCAACCGCGCGGTTGTCGCCGATGGCGGAGCCGACGATGACCACGCCGTTGAAAATGGCTGGGGGAGACGTGACGAGATAGTCCGCCCGGTCCCGAATGCGCATGCCTTGTGTGAGATCCACCGCGCCATTGGTGCCAAAGCCCTCGCACGGTTGGCCGGTCATGGCGTCCAGCGCCAGGAGCCGCGCGTCGAGTGTGCCGGTGAACACGCGCCGCGTGCAGGCGCCTTGCTTGCCCGGCGCCGGGTCTTCCCAGACGCTGACGCCGCGCGAGGTGGCCTCGCTGTACTGCTTGGTGCGATCTATGCGCGGGTTGTAGCGCCAGCGTTCCTTGCCGGTTTCCGGGTCGAGCGCGAAGACGATGTTCGTTGGTGTTTCGAGGTAAAGGTTGCCGAACGCGAGCACCGGAGTGGACTCGAACGTGAGTTTTCCCTCACGCGCAAAACCCTGGCCCAACTCGCCGGTATGAAACGTCCACGCCACCTGCAGCTTGCCGACGTTCGTGCGGTCGATCTGCGCCACGCTCGAGAAGCGGGTGCCGAAGATATCCCCACCGTAGTAGCCCCAGTCGCTCGCATCCGGTGACTGCGCTGGCGCGATGTGAGGCGCGGCGGCGGTCAGCAGGGCGAGGAGGGTTGCGACGGCTGTGTGGGACTTTCCGGGCATGAGGGGGGCTGCGGCACGCGCGGCGCGCATTATCCCCGATTCGGCGGGCGGCAGGGCCTTGATTGGACACCCGATTCCGACCGGCAATGCTGGTATTCTTCGCCCGTGAATCAATCACGGGCGGTCCGGCCCCGTCGCGGGCTTTATTCCATAGGAATCCTGGTGTGGTGGCTCGCGGCGGCAGGCCCCGCAACCGCGCAGGATGCGGCGTCGGAAGCCAGGGCAGTGCCGCCCCCGCTGCCTGCCACTCAACCTGTCGTACAAGCCGCCGCCGAAGCGAAGGACGAGCGTCGTCACCCGCGCATCGGCCTCGTGCTGTCGGGCGGTGGGGCACGCGGCGCCGCGCATATCGGCGTGCTCAAGGTGCTGGAGGATTTGCGCATCCCCATCGACGCCATCGCGGGCACCAGCATGGGGGCGGTGGTCGGCGGGCTGTATGCCACTGGCTTTTCCGCCCACGACATCGAACGCATCGTCAGCACGCTGAACTGGCAGGACGCGTTCAAAGACCGTCCGCCGCGCGAGGAACTCACGTTCCGGCGCAAGGAGGAAGACCAGAACTTCCTCGTCAAGTTTCCGCTCGGATTGAAGAGCAAGCGCTTCCTGCTGCCGAAGGGCCTGATCCAGGGCCAGAAGCTGAACCAGACACTGCGCAAGCTCACGCTCCCCGTGGCGAGTATTTCGAACTTCGACGATTTGCCGACGCCGTTTCGCGCGGTGGCCACCGACCTCGAAACCGGCGAGGCCGTGGTGATGGGCGAGGGCGACCTCACGAGCGCGATGCGCGCGAGCCTTTCCGCTCCGGGCGTGTTCTCGCCGGTGGAGCGTAAGGGACGGCTGCTGGTCGACGGCGGCCTTTCCGAGAACCTGCCCATCGACGTGGCCCGCAAGATGGACGTGGACATTCTCATCGTGGTGGACGTGGGCTTTCCGCTCCTGAAGCGCGACAAACTCAATAGCGCGCCGGTGATCTCGAACCAGATGCTAGCGATTCTGGTGCGGCGGGATTCAGATCGGCAGCGCGCCACGCTCACCTCACAAGACATCATCATCGATCCCGCGCTGGAGGATGCGTCGTCGTTCGACTTCGGAATCGTGAAGCGCGCGGTCGCCGCGGGGGAGAAGGCAGCGTTGGCCGCCACCGAGGCATTGAGCG
>JBDTUL010000170.1:0-10979 GCA_040007735.1 Gammaproteobacteria bacterium
CAGGGAGAATCACGGCACGCATCTGCTTTCGTGCAAGGATGGGCGCCGCCCGCAATTCAGGCTGATGCCGAAGTATCTCGAGAACTGCCATGGCGAGGAGACGATCTGCCAGTTCTATCTGACGTACGAGCATGGCCGGATGCTGCCCAACTGGGGTGAGCTGCTGTTTACTCCGCTGGGTGAAGACCCTGTGCCGCCGCTCTCGCAGCCGCTGCCTCCGTGGAGCCCGGAGAAGGATCCCGAGTATTCGAAGGTACTCAATCCCGTAATCAACGCGCTCTACTCCGCCGATACGCGCCTGAACCGCCTCGAGGCGATGCTGCCGCTCTACCTGGACCACAGCCCGATCAGCAAACGCAGCCTCACCATCGATCGCGTGCGCATGGTGTACCTGGAAAATGCCGTGAAGGCGCCCAACCCGAACCTGGTGCTGGTCGTGTTTTCCTATCTGGCCGGCTATCGCGTGGCGCAGAACGGGGCGGGAAGCGGGCCTCCATCGGGCTGATGATAGAAGGACAGGCGGGTGCGTCGTTTTGGCCGCGCGTTGTGCATTGCCGTTGATACGACGCACGTGTCGCGCGTGAGCGAGGGCGCGCGCGCGGGCGAAGGCGCAGAAGCAGATGCGCTCGCGCTGGCCGCTCTGGCGACTCAGTGTGGGTTTCTCGAGCCCACGGTGTTGCTCGGTGCGGAAGCAACGCGCGAGCAGGTGCGGAGTCGGCTTCGCGAAGCCGCTGCGCTTTGCGAAGCTGGGGATTTGTTCCTGCTTACGTTCTCAGGGCACGGCGGGCGCCAGAGCACGGCGACCGCTGCCGGTCACGCAGCTCTGCGCGGTGTGTGGGTTCTGTACGATGGCTCGTTCGAAGATGCCGAGATGCATGGCGCACTCGCCGCGTTCAGGCGGGGAGTGCGCGTGCTGGTGGTTTCCGATAGTTGCAACGGCGGCATACCCGCGCCTGGGGATGAACCTGAGCAAGTCCTGGCTTCGGTGTTAGTGATGACGGCGTGCCGGCACGATCAATATGCAGATACGCGCGGGCATCGCGCGCATTTCACTTCGACGTTGATGAACACGTGGCACGGTCGGCAAGTTGGCGACGACGCCGTGAGCGGCGGCTATCGCGGTCTTCACGAAGAGTTGCTGGAACGGATGCCAGCCTATCAGCGGCCCAACTACTATTGGGTGGGGTTACCCGACGCGGGTTTCGAGGCTCAGCAGCCCTTTACGATCTGAGCTGCGCTCTACTTCAGTAGTAGCGATCGCGTCTGTTCCGCCCAGAACACCGCATCCACGTAAGCGGCACGGATTACCTGATGAGGCAGACCGCTGAACGCAACGTCTTTCCAGCGGCCGCGCTCGTATGCCCGCACGCAATGAAGCGCTGCGCCCAAGTCACCATCCTCAGAGATCAGCGCTTGCGTCACGGCGGGAGCAAGCGGCAGCTCATCGACAATCTTTGCGATGGGAATGCCGGTGAGCACGTTCAACATCGAGAACAGGCCGGTAATGAAGTACGGCCCGCTGTCGTTCGCACCGGCGAGGCGCCCAAGCTGCTCGCACATGCGTGCGCGAGCCATGGCCACCACCAGCAGGTTCGAGGGCCGATCATCAAACCCCTGCAGCGCTACGAGCGCACAGAGCTGGCGCAGCGGGTCCATGCCCAGAATCACGACAGCCTGGCGCATTGAATCCACTTTGCGCGGCAGGTTGTAGAAGCTCGAGTTGATGCAACGGAGCACGCGGTAGGACATCGACATGTCCTGCGACACCAGTTGCTCGACTTCGCCGATCGATGTCTCCTCCTTGCTGAGCTCGGTGAGCAGGCGCAGGGTGCCGAGCTTGCTGGACGGCGCGCGCTGCGCGGCGAAGGTCTGTGGGTGCTGCAGGAAGTCGCCCTGGAAGCCGTCGAACCCGAGCTCTATGCACTTCTCGAACTGTTCGATCGTTTCGACGTCTTCTGCGATCAGGTGCAGGCCGCGTGCCTTCAGCTCCTGGACCGTGCGGGGAAGCTCTGCGAGATCATCGCGCGAGAGCGCGACTTTCACGATGTCCGAGACATCGAGCAGCGCGCGGCCGCTCTTGCGAGCCGAGTAATCGTCCAATGCAATTCGATGTCCGCGGGCGCGGAGCGCGGCGATACCGGCGAGCACTTCGCGGTCCGCCGGGACGTCTTCCATCACTTCGATGATGACGCGATCCGGCTGCAGCGGTAGTTGCTGCTCGCTCACGAGCAGCTCGCGCGGAAAGTTGATGTGGATCGGCAAGCCGCCAGCCAAGCGTTCCAATCCGATCTCGAGCGCCGCGTTCGCGACCACGCGCAGCGTGGCCCGGCGGGTGTCCGCCATCATGGCGGTGCGGGCGTACGACTCTTCTCTATACAGCAGCTCGTAGGCGACCACGGCCATGGCGGAGTTGTAAACGGGCTGCCGCGCGACCAGGGCGAGGCCATCCGATTCCGGTTTCCGGGCGGGCTCGGCGGGGGTGCCGCGGCCGGACGACTTGACGCTTTTCTCGCGATTCATGGCGCGCCGAAGACTAACTCAGTGCCACGGATTCCCCGCGCGCCGGGTGCTCAAATTCCGGCCTGCGTCACTGTCGAGGAGTGACTTGAGCCGCGGTTGGCTTGGCAAGCCCCGCCAGGTGGCTGGCCGTCTCTGCAATCGCTTTATGTCCAGCGGGCAGGATGCGTCGGCGGAGGGCGAGGGATTCGGTCAGCGCAGCTCGCGCTTCATCCCTCTTGTGGACGGCGGCCAACGCTTCGCCGAAGCGGGTCAGCGCTTCGGCGAGTCGAGCGGGATCGTCCCCTTGCCGCAAGCCGCTCACTGCCTCGCGCAGATCTCGCTCCGCTTCCGCCGTCGCTCCCAGCGCAAGCTGCAGCCGCCCGTGCTCTAGCAGGAGCAGTGAGTGACGGCGATCGTTAGCGTCGAACTTTTCCAGCGCAATCGAAGCGGCCTCCGCGAAAGTAGCTTGCGCTGCCTGTAGTTCTCCCTGATCGCGCAATACTGCGGATTTCTCCAGCAACGAACTGACCACCTGCGGGCTGCGCACGCCCGCCACCTTGCGCTTCATTTCAATGGCGGTATCCAGCTCTTGCAGGCTGCGCACGAGATTGCCCGATTCGTGATGGACCCCGCCGAGGTTGTGGTAGGTCACCGCAACGTCGAGGCCTTCCGGGCCTGTTTGCAGTCGGTAGATACGCAGTGCTTCGGTCAGCGCTTTCTCCGCATCCGCATAGTTTCCCTTCGCTCTCAGCAGGTTTGCGAAGTTGTTTTGCGCACGCCCCACCAGCAGATGGTCCGGACCGAGTCGCTGGGTCTGCCGCGCAACGAACTCGCGGAACAGCGTCTCCGCTTCAGTTAGCTTGAACTGGCGCCTGAGTGCCGTGGCAAGGGTCGCGAGCGTGTTGGCATAGAGATCGTGCCCATCATTGATCACGCCGCGTAGCAGAGGCATGGCCTCGCGTGCATAACGCTCGGCATTGTGCTGATCGCCGGATTCGCTGAGCGTGGTGGCATACGCCTGCAGAATGGTGCCCAGCACTCGCGGCGCCGGTGGTTTCAGCGCGCGGGCGAGCGTTTCCGCGTGGCGGTGCTGCTCCAGTGCTTCGGCGAAACGTTGGCGTGATCTCAGATTGGTGGCGACCAGGCTCAGCAACTCGATGCCTTCCGCATCCTGGTCTGCCCCGAGCGCTGTGCGAATTCGCCAGGCTTCGGTGTATGCGGCGCCGGCTGCGTCGAACTGATCCGAATTGTTGTAGATGGTGCCGAGTGTTTCGTCCGCGCGCGCCAGCTCAATGTTGTGCTCACCGAACAGGGCCCGCTCCTGATCGACCGCCTTCTCCATCAGTGCGCGAGACTCGGCCCATGAACCGAGCCCGTTGTAGGCCTGGCTCATGTTTCGCATCAGGGTCAATCGCAGGCGCGGCTGGTCCGCCAGGTCGTGGTCGATGCGCCGCGCGGCGGCATCGAGCGCATCACGCACGGTGGGAGTCCGGCTCGGCGGCGTTTTCGGAATCCCATCTGGTATTTCATTCGCCAGTTCGTTGGGATTGGCGCGCCGGAAAACGTCCATCATGAAGTCAGAGACGTTCGCTGCGGTCTGCCGTTCGCGCTCGGCGGCGTCTCGTTGGGCGGCGAGCCGCACCGTATAGAAAGTGACTAGCGTGGCGATCAGCAACGCGACAAAGGTGGCGGCGGCGGCCGTGACGGCATGGCGCCCGAGTAACTTGCGGGTTCTGTAGAGCCACGTGTCAGGCCGTGCCTCGACGGGGCGCCCATCGAGATAGTTCTGAATATCCTGGGCCAGTGCGGCGGCGGACGCGTAGCGGCGTTGCGGATCCCGATGCATCGCTTTCAGAACGATGTTGTCCAGATCTCCGGCAAGGTCGCGCGCGAGAGCGCGGACCCGTGTCGAAGGCTCATCCTCAGAGAGAAGCCGCACGCTCGGCGCCGGCAGGCTCGAGTCGCACACGATGCGTTCGATCTCACCGAGCGAGCGACCGCGAAAGTCGAAGGGCTGCACGCGGGTCAGCAGTGTGTAGAGCAGGGCGCCCAGCCCGTACACATCCGTCGCGGTGCCGATGGGCTCGCCGCGAATCTGCTCCGGGCTGGCATGCTCGGGCGTGAAGATGCGGTCGCGCAGCCGGGTGAGCGGAACCGTGTCGCCGGCACCGTGTGGGTCGATGAGCTTCGCGATGCCGAAGTCGAGCAGCTTCGGTATGCCATCCGCCGTGACGAGAATGTTCGCGGCTTTCAGATCCCGATGCACTACCAGGCTCTGATGGGCGTACTGAACGGCCGAGCACGCGAGCTGCATGAGGCGCAGGCGCGCCCGGATGGTGAGGCTGCGTTGAACGCAGTATTCGTCGATGCTGACGCCTTCCACATGCTCCATCACCAGGAACGGCGTGCCGTCTTCGGTTTCGCCGCCGTCGAGCAGGCGTGCAATGTTGGGATGAGTCAGCCGCGCGAGAATCTGCCGCTCCGCGCGGAAGCGGCCCGGCGTGTTGGAATGGAACAGCCCGCGAGACATCACTTTGAGCGCTACCCGTTGCTGGTATTGCTCGTCCGCTCGCTCGGCGAGATAGACCGCTCCCATTCCTCCGCGGCCGAGCACCCTGACCACCCGGTAGCGGCCGATGATCCTGCCTGCCGGGAAATCCGCAGTGAGCGTCGAGCCGGCGAAGGTGTCGTTGGCGCGACGTTCGAGCTCTTCGGCATCGTCGCCACTTGCGATCAGTAGCGACATCACCTGCTCGCGCAGCGTGTTGTCGCCCACGCATTCCGTGTGGAGCAGTTGCGCGCGAGCGCGCGGTGTCAACGTGACGGCGCGATCGAACAGATCGCGGATGCGCAGCCAGCGATCGGGGCTGATCGTAAGTTGTATGGAACTTGAACTTTGCACTGGGCGGTATGATGCCGCACCGCTGGGGTGGGATCGATGGCGGGAGGGGGCGCCAAAGGTCGCGGGGCCTCTTAGTGGGCCTTCGGCCCGTGTGACTTGGGTGAAAGGACTTCCTGCTCTTCCTCCCAGCCGCCCGGCGATTGAGCCGCCCGGGGCTTCCGGACGCAGAAGGGACTAGAAGCCCAATCGCCGGGCGTCTAAAGCGCCTTCGCCCCCCAACCGCAACATCGCCATGGTCAAATGCGCCCAGCGGGCGCTACCCTCCAGTGCACCCACCCCCCCGCCATGCCTCCATTTGGTGCAAAATCCCCCCCATTCACACGATTCCGCCGCGCCCGGAACTTGCACAGCTCCGGTCCTCGCACCTTTGATCACAACGTCCGTGCGCGGGCTGTCGCGGGCAGCTTAAGCGCCAAGGCGGAGAGTCCCTTTGTCCATTCACGTCGCGCTCAACCACGTCACGCACTACCGGTACGACCGCCGCGTCGGGCTGAGTCCCCAGATCGTCCGCCTGCGGCCGGCACCGCATTCGCGTACACGCATCCTGTCGTACACCCTGAAGGTCACGCCGGCCAAGCACTTCATCAACTGGCAGCAGGACCCCCAGGCCAACTACCTCGCCCGCCTGGTCTTCCCGGAGAAGACGGAAGAGCTGCGCATCGAGGTGGATCTCGTGGCCGAAATGGCCGTGCTGAACCCCTTCGACTTCTTCTTGGAGCCGTACGCCAAGGAATTCCCGTTCGCCTACGAGAAGGTCGAGCAGCGTGAGCTGGCGCCCTACCTGATCACCCAGCCGGCGACGCCGCGCTTCGCCGAATACCTGGCCTCCATTCCGCGGGAGAAAGTCAGCACCATCGATTTCCTGGTGGAGATCAACAGCCGCCTGTCGCGCGACATCGCGTATCTCATCCGCATGGAACCCGGCGTGCAGGCGCCGGAGGTCACGCTCGTCAACGCGTCCGGCTCGTGCCGCGATTCGGGCTGGCTACTCGTACAGTTGCTGCGGCATCTCGGCCTCGCCGCGCGCTTCGTCTCGGGCTACCTGATCCAGCTCGTGTCGGACGTGAAGTCACTCGACGGGCCTTCCGGTCCCACCCAGGACTTCACCGACCTGCACGCCTGGTGCGAGGTGTATCTGCCGGGCGCCGGCTGGATCGGCCTCGACCCCACCTCCGGGCTGCTGGCCGGCGAGGGGCACATTCCGCTCGCGTGCACTCCCGAGCCCTCGGCTGCCGCGCCGGTGAGCGGCGAGGTGGAGGAAAGCGAAGTCGAGTTCTCGCACTCCATGAGCGTGGTACGCGTGTGGGAAGCGCCGCGCGTCACCAAGCCGTACACGGAAGACCAGTGGATCGACATCGACCTGCTGGGTCACCAGATCGACGCAGACCTCAATACGCTCGACGTGCGCCTGACGATGGGTGGCGAACCCACGTTCGTGTCGGTAGACGACCCGGATGGCGCCGAGTGGAATACCGCAGCGCTCGGCCCGCGCAAGCGCCTGCTGGCGGCGAACCTCTATCGCCGGCTAAAGGAAAAGTACGCACCGAAGGGCCTCACGCACTTCGGCCAGGGCAAGTGGTACCCCGGCGAGCCGCTGCCACGCTGGTCACTCAATTGCTTCTGGCGGCGGGATGGCCAGCCCATCTGGCAAAACCCGGCGCTGTTCGCTGACGAGGGAACTGACTACGACGTCAACGCGGCTACCGCGCAGCGCTTTCTCGCAGCTGTGGCGATGGGGTTGGGGTTGTCGCCGGCCTTTGTGTTCGCGGCTTATGAAGACGCCTTCTACTACTTGTGGCGCGAGCGTCGCCTGCCTTCGAACGTAGACCCGTTCGAGTCCCGTCTCGAGGACGCAGGCGAGCGTGAGCGGGTCTCACGAATCTTCGAGCAGGGTTTGGATAGCGCCGTCGGGCACGTGCTGCCCGTAGGGCGCGACGTTAGCGGCAAGCGCTGGCAGACGGGGCCTTGGTTTCTGCGCCGAGAGCGGTGCTATCTGACCCCCGGTGATTCGGCGCTGGGCTATCGCTTGCCGTTGGACTCCATGCCGTGGGCGGCGCCGGGCGATTTCCCGTACGTTCATTCGCCGGATCCGACGCAGGCCTTCCCGCCACTCCCGCAGTTCACGGAGATTCGGAGCCAGCTGAGGGAGTTCTCGCCGAACCAGGAACGTGGCGACGCCGCCGCGCGCGCTCGGGCCGAAGCCGCGATGCGCGAGCTCGCCTATGAAATGGAGTCGGAGCGAAACTCAGCGCGAACCAGCACCGTGCCCGGCGTGGGCACAGGCGCTGGCAACGGGGAAGCGACGCGCAATGGTGGACCAGCTTCGTCCCGCGACAAATCCGCGCGGGATCGCGATACCACAACTACTCGAGTGCCCGGTCCGCAAGAATCTGCGGGCTGGATTACTCGCACGGCCATGTGCGCCGAGCCGCGCGATGGCGTGCTCTACGTATTCATGCCGCCGGCAAATCGTCTCGAGGATTATCTCGAGCTCGTGGCGGCGGTCGAAGCGGCGGCGCAGGGAATGCAGGTTCCCGTAGTCCTCGAAGGCTACGAACCTCCGAAGGACCCGCGTCTCAACAGCTTCCGCGTAACGCCCGACCCGGGCGTCATCGAAGTGAACATCCATCCGTCCTCTTCGTGGGAGGAATTGGCAGATCGCACGCAGCATCTGTATGAAGCTGCGCGTGAGTCTCGCCTCATCGCCGAGAAGTTCATGCTCGACGGTCGCCACACGGGCACCGGTGGAGGCAATCACTTTGTGCTCGGTGGCGCCACGACCATGGACTCACCGTTCCTGCGTCGTCCGGACCTGCTGCGCAGCCTGCTGGCGTATTGGCACAACCATCCGTCGCTCTCTTATCTCTTCTCGGGATTGTTCATCGGCCCCACGTCGCAGGCGCCGCGCACAGACGAAGCGCGCAACGATTCGCTGTATGAGCTGGAGCTGGCATTCAAGCAGCTTCCGCCGGTAGGCACAGACTCGGCGCCGTGGCTCGTGGATCGCGTCTTCCGAAACCTGCTCATCGATGTTACTGGCAACACGCATCGCGCCGAGTTCTGCATCGACAAGCTGTACTCGCCGGATGGCCCGACGGGGCGCCTCGGTTTGCTGGAGCTGCGCGCGTTCGAAATGCCGCCGCATGCACGCATGAGCCTGACGCAGCAGTTGCTGATGAGGTCGCTCATCGCGCGGTTCTGGCGTGTGCCGTATGCGCCGGAGCGCCTCGCGCGGTGGGGCACGGAGTTGCACGACCGCTTCATGCTGCCGCATTTCCTCGAACAGGACTTCGCGGACGTGCTCACCGAGCAGCACGAGGCTGGCTATCCGCTGCAGAAGGAATGGTTCGCGCCGCACTTCGAGTTCCGCTTCCCCAAGCACGGTGATTTCACCGCGCGCGGGGTGGAAGTGGAGCTACGCCAAGCGCTGGAACCCTGGCATGTGATGGGAGAAGAGGGTGCGCCCGGTGGTGCCGTGCGTTACGTCGACTCTTCTGTGGAACGCATGCAGGTGAAGGCCACGGGGCTGGCTCCGGATCGGTACGTGCTCACGTGTAACGGCCGGCCCGTACCGCTTCGGCCAACGGATCGCGTCGGTGAGTTCGTTGGTGGCGTGCGCTACCGCGCGTGGCAGCCGCCTTCGGCTCTGCATCCCACTATTGGCATTCATGCGCCGCTGACATTCGACCTGGTCGACACCTGGATGGAGAGATCGCTCGGGGGATGCCAATATCACGTCATGCATCCCGGAGGCCGCAGTCACGCCACGTTCCCTGTGAACGCGTTCGAGTCCGAGAGTCGTCGGCTGGCGCGCTTCTTCAGGATGGGGCACACGCCGGCGCGGCTAGCGCCTGAGCCCGAGACGCCAAGCCTCGAATTTCCGTTCACGCTCGACCTGAGACGGGCGTGATCGGAGAGCAAACCAAGACCCGCTCACAGGCGTATCTCTCGAGCTACGTCTCCGACGCGCGACGTTACGACGAACTGCTCGATGAAAAGGGCACAGTGCGCACGCACTGGCGACCGCTCATCGATCGAGTTGCGGCCGGAGACGGCACCGGCGCCGGGCGTCGCGGCCTCGAGCTCACGCGTCGGCTGATCATCGAAAATGGCGTTACTTACAACGTCTACGCGGACCCGCAGGGCGCCGATCGCCCGTGGGGCCTCGACCCGCTTCCACTCGTGCTCACCGCCAGCGAGTGGAGCGAGATAGAAACCGGCGTCTCGCAACGCGCACAGATGATGGATGCGTTGCTGGCGGACTTGTATGGCCCGCAACGGTTGCTGGCAGAAGGCGTGGTGCCGCCCGAGTTGCCGTTCGGGCATCCGAATTTTCTGTGGCCTTGTCACGGCGTCGTTCCGAAAGGTGGCAGCTGGCTGCACATCTACGCGGCGGACCTGGCGCGCGCACCGGATGGCCATTGGTGGGTGCTGTCAGACCGTACGCAGGCGCCGTCAGGTGCGGGATACGCGCTCGAGAATCGCGAGATTGTCGAACAGGTGCTACCGGACTCCATTCGCGACCTCGACGTCAGGCGCGTGCGCGGCTTCTTCGGCGAAATGCGCGAGCGGATGCTGGCTGCGGTGGATACGGGTGAGAAGCCGCTCGCTGTCATCCTGACCCCCGGTCCGTTCAACGAAACGTACTTCGAGCATGCGTATCTCGCCGGCCAGCTCGGCCTGCCGCTTGCGGAAGGCACAGACCTCACGGTACGCGGCGATACGGTTTACCTGAAGACGCTAGCGGGATTGCGTCGCGTGCATTCGATCTTCCGCCGCCTCGACGACGACTTCTGCGATCCGGTGGAATTGCGCAGCGATTCGGCGCTCGGCGTGCCGGGGTTGCTAGGCGCGGTTCGCGCCGGACGTGTAGTGATGGCAAATGCGCTCGGCACGGGTGTGCTCGAGTCCGCCGCGTGGCTCGGGTTTCTGCCTGGCGTCTGCGAGCGCTTGCTTGGCGAGAAGTTGAAACTGCCGGCAGTCGCAACTTGGTGGTGTGGCGAGCAGCCCGCGCTCGACTACGTGCTTTCCCATCTCGATCAGCTAGTCATCAAGCCTGCTTATCCGAATCAGAACTTCGAGCCCGTGTTCGGGAGAGCCCTCGCGCCTGACGTGCGTGCTTCGCTCGTCGCGCGGCTGCGTGCGCGGCCGTATGCATACGTAGCGCAGGAGCATGTGGCGTTGTCGCAGGCACCGGTCTGGCGGCAGAACGGAGCGCTAGGCTTGTCCGCGAAGTCCCTTTCGATTCGCGTGTACGCCATCGGTACGGCGAAAGGATTCCGCGTCATGCCCGGTGGGCTGGCGCGCGTCGCGACGGATGCAGCAGAGGATGTTGTCTCCACTCAGAGGGGCGGCGGTAGCAAAGACATCTGGGTGCTCGCCGAGAGAGATGCGAATGCGCCGGCCGTGCCGGCCGCCAGCGCAGCGCCTGCGCTGGTCAGGCAGGACGACATCCCGTCGCGAGTCGTCGAGAACCTTTACTGGTTGGGCCGCTACGCCGTTCGATGCGAAGACAAGGCGCGGCTCATTCGCAGCACGCTGGCGTCACGCGTGGATGCCGGCGCGTGGCGGACTGCGG
>JBDTUL010000171.1:0-10978 GCA_040007735.1 Gammaproteobacteria bacterium
CTCGGCGTCGAGAGGTAGCGGCTGGCACCCAGCTCGCACGTGCGGTCGACGTCTTCGCGACCTTCCGAGAAGAAGAACCGGAAGCCAAACTTCTTCAGCTGCTTCTGCTCGAGATGGTCCTTGAGCCCGAGCACGCTTTCGAAGTAATGCGCGCCGATCTCGACCGACGACTCGCCCACCTTATGTGCCGCCTCAGGCACGGGATGGCGCAAGCGCTCGAGCACGAGAATGTCGAGCGTCGGCAATCGTTGCAGCAACTGGATGGCCAGCGTCAGGCCCGCGAGGCCGCCGCCCATGATGACCACGTCGGCCGTCGAAACACAGGTCCCGGCGCCGCCGGTGTCGCCGGCGAGCTGGCCTTCTTTCGATGCTGCGCTCATCGCGGTCCCTGCGACGAGTTCAGGCGCACTTCATTCGTCGCGTTCGCAGGTGTGATGCGCATTTTCAATGATAGACGCGGGGCGAGCGATTGCGCGACATCCCGCACGACACCGTCGGCCAGCGCCTCGAAGAACGGGAGACCATTCGCCATCGCGTTCCCCTCAACCAGCGCGGCATTGGCCGGTCGTGACGTGGACTGCACAGGCACCGCCTCCTCGCGCACTTCGAACGTAAGCCTGGCGATGTGCGGTTCGCGGGCTTCCGGCGAAATCACCAGCGCACCGGCAAACACGCCACGACTGGGCTGCATCGTACCGACAGGCCCACGGGCTTCAATCTCGAACGCGACGAACAACACGGGCGCATTCTCACAGAGCGCCTGCACACAGGCTTCCAGCAATCCTTCGCCGAACGTGTAGTGGTACCCGCTCACTGAGGTATACGGCTTCAGGCAACCCGTGCCGATAGTCCAGTAGCCCGCGGCGGCGTTATGCACGGAGTTGTGAAACTTGATTGGCGAGGTGAGCAAAGGGGTTTTCGCCAGCGTGTCGCACAGCGCATCGCTGATGGCGAGATCGCCATGCGTGGAAGCAAACACGCTCGACATCGATTTCGGATCGCGCCCTGCGCTCTCGCAAGCGCGAGCCGCCACTTCGAGCGCCAGTGCCACAGTATCGGGCGCGCGGCGTCGCTCAGCCGGCGGCAGCAGCGCGGGCGATGGACGAGCCACCGCTACCGCAGGCGCCTGCGCGCGCCCACAAAGAACCTCGCGCGCCACCTCCCACCCCGGCAGCCTCGAAGCCCAGAAGCCGATGCCCTCGATAAACACCTGGTGAGTGCTCATTGGCCGCGTACGCCAACCCGCCCGCTCAAAGCAGTCACGCCGGCACAGCACCCCGGCGATGTCTCGATCGGCAGGGGGCACGACGGACGTAAAAACGCAGGATGCGTTTTTCCGAGCCCCCGAGGGACCGGTCTTGCGGGCGTTCCCGAGTGCCCCCTGGCGATCGAGGCAGCGCAGGCACTGAATTTCAAGCGCGCTCCAACTGTGCTCATGCGGGCCGCACCTTCCCAAACAGCAACACACAATTGCTGCCGCCGAATCCGAAGGAGTTGCTCAACGCATACCGCACGTCGCCTTCGGCACTGTCGAGCCGAATCTGCGGCCCGCAAGCCGAATCGAGTTCGCGCGAGTTCAAGGTGCCGGGCGTGAACCCCGTCTCGAGCGCCAGCAGCGTGATCACGGCTTCGAGAATGCCGGCAGCCCCCAACGCATGCCCGGTCCACCCTTTGGTAGAGCTGGCCCGCGTGCGGTCGGGGAAAAGCTCCGCGACGAGGCGCGCTTCAACCTCGTCGTTCTTCTGACTCGCCGTGCCGTGCAGATTGATGTAGTCGATGTCGGCAGCCTCGACCCCGCCGCGACCCAGCGCATCTGCGATGGCGTGGCGCGCACCCAACCCCTGTGGATGAGGCGACGACATATGAAACGCATCGCTGCTCTCGCCATACCCCAACAGCCAGGGTCCGCCGCCGCTGCCAGCCGCGGCTCGCTCCAGCAACGCAAACCCCGCCGCTTCCCCCAGGCTGATGCCCCGCCGTGCCGGATCGAACGGCCGGCAAGGCTCCGGCGATACCAGCTCGAGCGCGTTGAAGCCGAACAGCACGCTGTAGCAAAGCGTATCGACGCCGCCAACGACCGCCGCGTCCGCAAACCCCAGCCGCATGAGCCTCTCCGCCTGCGCGAACACTTTCGCGCTAGAGGAACAGGCTGTAGCCACTGTGACGCACACACCGCTGAGCCCCAGCGCGTGCTGAACGAAAGCGCCCAGCGAATGCACCGTGTGCACGAGGGGCCGTCGTAACTCTTCGGGGTACTGGCCGTCCGCACCCAGGCGCCGATAGCCTTCCTCCGTGGCGCCGATGCTGGAAGTCGACGTGCCGAGGATGAGCGCCACACGCCCCGCGCCATACCGCTCACGCGCAGCGGCCACTGCCTGCATGAACCCGTCGGCCTGCAGCCCATGCCACGCCAACCGATTATTCCGGCACTCCCACTCCGTGAGCGATGCCGGCAGAGGCTGCGATTCCAGCGCGCGCACCCGCCCGATGCAGGTGTCGAGAGGCGCTTCAGTGAAATCGTTGGCAGCAAGCCCGGAGCGCCGCGACCGCAGCGCGTCGAGAATGCCGGACCGCCCACTACCGGCCGCGCAAGACGCGGTAAAAGCCGTTACAGAGAGCGGGACCGCGCGCATCGTTCCAGTGGGTGACCCGAGGTCACTCCTTCTTGATAGCGGCTGCCTGCAGCTCGCGCGAGATGTCGTTAGCGACGTTGCTAGCCCAAGCCATGTACTTCTTGTGGATGTAGCGGGTGCCGTTTTTTTCCGTGTAGAGCATCTTGTCGCTCGACACGTAGCTGACCTTCACCTGCGTCGCGTCGTACGCGATGGCGATGTTCACGGTGTGATCGCGGTTGTTCAGCACTGCGTCGATCTTGCTGCCGTCGTCCTTGCTGACCACCCAGCCGCGCAACACCACGCCAGCGCGAATGGCCTTCGAGACATCCTTCACTGCCATGCCGGCCGGGACGGGAACCGGCGCCGGGTCGACCAGTGGCGCACTTCGCGCGCCCATCAGCATGAAGGCAACCGGAATGAGCAGCAGATACGTGAGACGTGAGCGCATGAGACCTTCCTTGTAAAGCGAAATCAGGTCGTACGGTTTTTCTGGATGTAATCCGACAGGGACCGGAGCGACGCAAAGATGCGGCGGTTTTCTTCATCATCTGAACGCAGCTGGAAGCCGTAGCGCTTGGAAATCTCCAGCGCGAGCTCGAGGGCGTCGATGGAGTCCAGGCCGAGACCGGCCCCGAACAGCGGCGCCTCGGGGTCGACGTCCTGCGGGGCGACGGCTTCGAGATTTACGGCGGTGATGATCAGCTCTGCGAGCTCGCGCTCGGCGGGTGACTGCGTGGCAGGCATGGGTGAACCGGAAACGAATCGCGAGGGGCAGTACCTCTGGAGGCGCAAATGCTATCACACAGGTATATTTCGGCGGCGCGAGCCGCGGAGTAAAGCCATTCGGAAGACAGAATCCTCAGCCAGCCTGCTGGCATCCGACGTACGGGTCATCGGGGGCGGCCCCGGGGGCTCCCCATGAACGAGCCGATCCTGGAACAGCTGGGGCTGAGCGAGGCCGTGCAGGGGGCCGAGGCCCGGTCCGTCGAATTCGATTCCGACGGCGCCACCATGGCTGCAGAGGCAGCGGTGGCGGCAGAGGCAGAGGCAGAGGCAGAGGCAGCGGCAGCGGCAGGTCGACATGAGCTTCAGCGGTGGCACCACCAAGCAGGATGCGGCGTGACGTGTAGTCCACATGTCTGACGTCGCTGCTTCACTTCGCGCAGCACCTACGCCGCGCATCGAGTACCGCCGGTTCAACGCGGACGAGCCTCTGCCGAAGGATGTGTTGGGCGCAGTGCTATTCGGCGGCAGGCGCGGACGCCACGAAGACCCTCGCTGCGTGCGAGTCGGGCTCGAGCCGCTTCGCGGCGCGGGCATCATGGAGGTGTGGCACGCCAGCGGGCCCGTCACGGCCGGGTTTGACGGGCCTATACGTTACGCAGCCGATCCCGATCACTTGCTCGGCGCCATCGAGCTGGATGAGCGTCGCTACGGTGGCATCCAGGGCGCGGCGGAAGCGGCCTACTCGATGCTCAGCCGATTCATCGCGTCGAGCCGGCACCCCAACCTGCTGCGCGTCTGGAATTATTTCGACGGCATCAACCGTGGCAGCGGCGACGAAGAGCGCTACAAGCTCTTTTGCATGGGCCGTGCCGCCGCTCGCGGGCGCTACTCACGCGATGAGATTTATCCCGCAGCCACGTGCATCGGCCGTCGGGACGGCAGCCCGATACTGCAGGTGTATTGCCTCGCGGGGCGCGCCCCCGGTGTCGCGCTGGAAAACCCGCGCCAGATCAGCGCGTATCGCTACCCTCGCGAATACGGCCCCGTGTCACCCGGCTTCTCTCGCGCCATGCTCGTATCCGAGCGCCTGGTGATGATCTCCGGCACAGCGAGCATCGTCGGCCACGCGTCACGCCATCCCGGGGACGTTCGCGCCCAGCTCGATGAAACCCTCACGAACTTGTCGAACGTGCTCCAGCGTGCCGCCGGCGCGGCGCCGGCCATCACGCCAAGATTCGGCCCCGGGAGTCTGCTGAAAGTCTACTTGCGCGACGAATCACTGCTGGAGGAAGTCGCTTCGCTGTTGCGCGAGCGTCTGCCACCAACAACGCCCTCCATCATTCTGCACGCCGATGTTTGCCGCGCGGAACTGCTGCTGGAAGTGGATTGCCTGCAGGGCAGTGCCTGACGAAAATCGCCTCGTTTACTTCGCGGCGCGCATCGCCGCCAGCAGTTGTTCGCGGGGGATCTTTCCCACCTCATTGCGCGGCAAGGCGGCAACGCGGATGAGCGGGCGCGGAATGAAAGCGGAGTCGACAGTGCGGGTGAGCTGCTCGCTGATGGCTTCAGAAGTCAGACCCGGAGCGACAACGAGCGCGGCGACACGGCGGACGGCCCCAGTGGCGGAGGCCTCTGGCTGGAACACCACGGCGTCCTGCACACCTGGAATCGAGAGCAGTCTTTGCGTGAGGTCAGCGAGCGAAGCTCGTTTGCCCGCCACTTCCACCATATCGGCATTGCGGCCGCGAACCACGAAGCGGTTGCCGGGCTGAAGCTCTATCAAATCGTGAAGGCGCATCGGCGCGGCGAACCACGGTGCGTTCACCGCCACGCCGTTGGCGTCGGGCTCGAGGATTACTTCGGGATACAAATGCCACGACTGTTCGCGGGACGTGCGACGAGTCGCGATGACGCAGGTTTCCGTGGAGCCAAACATCTCGAGGACGGTGGTGTCGAGCTTCTTCTCAATCTCCTTCGCCAGCTCCGCTTCCAGCGGCGCCGTCGCTGAGATAACCAGTGCCGTGCGCGGAAAGCGTTGCCCCGACTCCGCAATGGCACGCATGTGCACCGGCGTGGTGACCAGCACGCGCGGCTCCGGAACCTCTCGAAGCGCCGACGCGATATCAGCCGGAAACAATGGGCGCCCCGCGTGCACGGCCATGTCGGAGAGCAGGGCCAGCAGGACAGACGTCTCCAGACCATACATATGCTGAGGAGGCACCGTGGCCACGATCCACGGTCGGGCCGAACCATGCTTCGGCTCGAGACATTCCCGCATGCGCATGGCGTTCAATGCAGAGCTGCGCGAGAAGCTGCGCCACAATTTCGTGTGAGCCTGCGGCGTTCCGGTGCTGCCGGAAGTGAAAGCCTTCACGGCAACATGATTGCCCTGCAGCTCAAACGCGCAATAGTCAGCGCCGGTGGCCCCCACGCGTTTTGACCTGGGCACGCGCGCGAGACCCTCAGCTGCGAAATCCGGAATCGCGATCGACTGAGTCTCTTCGCCTGCGTATTCGACAAATTCGTCGTTGCAGCGGTAGCTGCCAGCGTTCGCTGACGCTGCTTCCTCGATCACCCCTTCGGCTCGCGACGAGGGAAGCAGGTTCGTATGGCCGCGAACCAGCGCCGCGCAGAACGCCACGAGGAAACTGTCTCGATGCTCGCAGAGGTTGATGAGATGCCGTCCGTCCGGCAAGCCGCGCGCAACGGTGGCCACCTGCTGCATCACATCCCACGCGGGAACAGCCCTTCCCTTCGACCAGAGCACAAGCCGGTCGGGATTAGCCGATCTAAGAAGTGGAAGCTTCACGCGCAGCCTACTGCCAGCGACTGAAAATCAGCGACGTGTTCACGCCGCCGAACGCGAAGTTGTTGCTCATGACGTGCTCGACGTCGAGCACGCGCCCTTCGCCCACGATGTAATCAAGCTCGCCACACCGCGGGTCGAGATTGTCTAAATTGATGGTGGGTGCGAACCACCCTGCCCGCATCATCTCGATGCTGAACCACGATTCGAGCGCACCGCATGCGCCGAGCGTGTGACCGAGGTAGCTCTTCTGAGAACTCATTGGCATGCGCGCTCCGAACACCGCCGACGTAGCGCGCGACTCCGCAATGTCGCCATGCTCCGTGGCGGTGCCATGACCGTTCACATACCCGATGGCTTCGCGTGCGAGCGAGGCGTCGTGCAGCGCCTGCTCCATCACGACACGCATGGTGTTTTCTTCCGGCTTGGTGACGTGAACCCCGTCGGAGTTGGTGGCGAAGCCGGAAACCTCGGCGTGAATGCGTGCGCCGCGCGCCTGCGCATGTTCGAGCTCTTCCAGCACGAGAATGCCCGCGCCCTCGCCGACGACAAGACCGTCCCTGTCACGATCGTACGGACGCGGCGTGGCGCGTGGCGCCTCGTTGCGGCGACTCGTGGCATACAGCATGTCGAACGCGATGGCCTCACTCGGGCAAAGCTCCTCGGCTCCGCCCGCGATCATCATGCGTTGCTTGCCATGCTTGATCGACTCATACGCATAACCGATGGCCTGGCTGCCGGACGTGCAGGCGCTCGACGTCGGAATGATGCGACCCTTCAGCCCGAAGAAAATGCCGATGTTGGCGGCAGCCGTGTGCGGCATCATCTTGACGTAGGAATTTGCGCTGAGCCCCTCGGACGCACCGCTCAGAAGCATGACCGCGAAATCCTTGATATCTGGCGTGCTTCCCACGCACGAGCCGCACGCAACACCAATGTGTCCACTGCGAAGCACGGCGTCGCCCAGCAACCCGGCTTCCGTCAGCGCCATCTCGGTTGCGCGCACTGCGAGCTGCGACACGCGACCCATGCCGCGCATCTGCTTGCGAGTCCAGTGCGAGGGCGGCACGAAGCCTTCGACGGGTGCGGCCAGCTTGGTGTTGAGGTCGGGGTATCGTTCCCACTCGCTGATGTAGCGCGTGACGTTCTCTCGCGCGCGCAGCCCCGCGTGGATCTCGGGCCAGGTGCAGCCTAGAGCGGTAACGCCCGCCATTCCTGTAACGACGACTCGCTTCATAGGCTTTCAGCAAAGCCCGCCGTTGACGGCGATAACCTGGCGCGTAACGTACGAGGCATCGGACGACATCAGGAACGACACCACACCCGCCACCTCGTCGGCGGTGCCACTCCTCTGCATCGGAATCATCTTGAGGATTTCCTCGAGCGGAACGTGTTCGTCGACCATCTCTGTCTCGATGAGACCCGGCGCCACGCAGTTGACGGTGATGTGCCGCTTGGCCAGCTCGATGGCGAGCGCCTTGGTGGCACCAATGATTCCAGCCTTCGCTGCGCTGTAATTGACCTGCCCGCGATTGCCCACCAGTCCGGACACCGAAGACAACGTGACGATGCGCCCCGGAGCGCGCCGCCGGACCATAGGCATGATCAGAGGCTGCAGCACGTTGTAGAACGCATCGAGGTTGCTGTGAATGACCGTGTCCCACGCCTCGCCGCTCATCGCAGGGAAGGCAGCGTCATGCGCAAGACCCGCGTTACAGACCACGCCGTAGTACATGCCGTTTGCTTCAACATCCTTTAGCAACAGGTCTGCGCAAGCAGCGCGATCCGTCACGTCAAACTGAAGAACGCGCACGGCACGCCCCAGCGCCACGACTTCAGCCGCTACGGCATCCGCTTCCGTCCGACGCGAGCGACAATGAACCACGATGTCGTAGCCGTCGCGCGCCAGGCGCAACGCGATGGCGCGGCCAATGCCGCGGCTGGAGCCTGTGATGAGAACAGTGCCGGTCATTGTTTCCTGCACCAGTGCGCGAGCGTCTCGAGCCGGCGCTTGGAATGAGCGACGAACGGATTGCGTTCGTCCCACGCATACCCTGCGAGCACCGAGGAAATCATGCTGCGAATCTCCTCTGTCTGGCCCTGGTGGAACACGATGCTCTGAAAGCGCCCGTCGTACCACGCCTCGACGTACGCGCGGAAGCAATCCACTCCGCGACGCAGGGGTTCTTCGAACTCGTGCTGCCAGTCCACGCGCTCACCGCCGAACTGTCGGCCCAGTACGCCGGCCGCCATGCTTGCCGAGCGCATGGCGATGGTGACCCCGGAGGAGAACACCGGGTCCAGGAACTCCGCGGCGTTTCCCAGCAGCGCGAACCCCGGGCCATGCATAGCCTTCACGTTCGCCGCGTACCCTCCCAGCTCTCGCACGGGGGTGTCCCACACAGCATCTATCAGCAGCGACGCGAGGCCCGGATCTTCGGCCACCAGCGTGCGCAGCCTTTGGTCCGGCGGGCCGGCGTACCCGTCGAGAAACGCCTTGTGCGCCACCACGCCCAGCGAGCACCGGCCGTTCGCGAACGGAATGAGCCAGTACCAGACGTCATTGAACTGCGGATGGACGGTAACGCGGATTTTTTCGCGATCGAACGCACCCGCCGGAATGTTGTCGGCGACATGCGTGAACAGGGCCTGCCGGGTCGGAAACTTCGACGGCGTTTCCAGGTTCAGCAACCTGGGGAGCGTGCGACCGAAGCCACTGGCGTCGAGAATGAAGTCTGCCTCGATGGTGGAGAGGTCGCCGTTCGCGGAGCGCGCAGTGAGCGTGCGATGCCCGTTGGCCTGGCCGACCGCCACTATCTCCACCTGGTAGCGAATCTCCACACCCTGCTTCTCTGCTTCATCCGCCAGCAATTTGTCGAACGTGGCGCGCTGAACCTGATAGGTGGTCGGCCGGCCGGGCGTGAAGCGCTGCCCGAAGTCGTAGTCCGCGTACTGCTCGCAGCGGGCAAACGCAGCGCCGTTCTTGGTCTGGAAGCCCGCAGCATCCACGGCCTCGATCATGCCTGCCTCGGCGACGAAATCCAGGCAGTGAACCAGCAGGCTCTCGCCGATGGAGAAGCGAGGAAACTGCTGTCGCTCCAGCACCAGCACGTCCCGCCCTTGCTTGTGCAACAGAGCAGCGGCAATGGATCCGGAAGGACCCGCGCCAATCACAACCACTTGCCGGTGTTCCGGATTACTCATTCAGGCCCGCCAGAAGGAATAGAAGTTGAACCACTGCAGAGGCGCGAGCCTCAGGTAATGCTCGAGGCGGTTCGCGTATTTCTGCGCGTAGTCCGCAATCACCGCGTCTCGCTTCGACCGCTGCCACGAGATGCCATCGCTGAAGTGCTCGAAGTACACGTGGTTCTGCTTGCCTCGGCGCAGGCAGAACAGCAGATGCACCGGGCACTCCAGCACCGAAGCCATGACATAGGGGCCTATCGGGAGAGCTGCGGTGCCGCCGAGGAAATTCACGTCGACCGTTCGTCCACCGTGTACGGGCACGCGGTCGCCGGTGATGACGACCCACTCACCCCGATCAAGCCGCTCGCGGAGCGCGAAGGCCGTGGTGGGGTCCAGCCGGGTGACCTGCACCAGTTCGAAGTCTGTGGCACCCGCCAGGCGAAGAATGCGGTTGAAGTAGTCCGCGTGCTCGGTATGCACGAGCACGTTCAGCTTCGCACGGCCGCCGAGCGTGCCCAGAGCGCGCAGCACCTCCAGGTTGCCGAGATGCGAGCCCATCACCATGACGCCCCGGGACGCGCTCGCAACCCGGGTGATCTCGCCCCCATGGGCGAATACCAGCTGCTCGCGCTTCAGCCGGCCGGACCAGGAATCGATCTTGTCCAGGATGGCCGTGCCGAAGGCGCGGAAGTGACGGTAGGCCGTGCGCCACGTGGGCCGCAGACCCGACTCCGGCATAGCCGCGGCGAGCCGGCGAAGGTAGTCGAGCGAGGCGTCCCGGGTGCCCCGCCCAAAGAGAAAGAAGTACAGCGCCGTCATGTGGACGATGGGCAGCATCACCGGCCGCCCGAACCACCGCAGGCCTGTGAGCGTGAGCCGCATCAGGAAAAACGCGCCGCGCTCGCGCGTGCGTGCCCAGCCGACGGGAACGGGAACGATCGGCGTGCTCACGCGCGCTGGTCCGCGAGACGAAGCGAGCTGCTCATCGAATCTTCCGCCATAGCAACAGCGGCAGCCGGAGCAGCATGCCGGCGAGAAGCCGCACCTGCAGACGAACCATCAGCACGTTGTCCCACACCATGCGGAAGTGAGAAACGCCGTCCAGCGGGTACGACACGCGCGTGTCGAGCCACCGCATGGGTTGCCCGCGCCAGTGAAGGCGCACCAGCACCTCCACGTCGAAGTCCATACGAGAGCCCAGCCGCGAACTCTCCACAAGCTGGAGTACGGGAGCGAGGGGGTACATCCGGAAGCCACACATGGAGTCCGGTATATCGAAGGACAGCGTGTTGAGCCAGACGAATACGTGTGTGAGGTAGCGGCCGTAGAAGCGACCGCGTGGCATGGCCTGGTCGAACACCGGGCGGCCGCACACCAGGACTTCCGGGTGAGCCCGGCTTTCCGCGACGAACCGGGTGATGTCGCTCATGGCGTGCTGGCCGTCCGCGTCGATCTGCAAGGCGTGCGTGAAGCCGCGCTCATGAGCGGCGCGCAGCCCGGCCATGACCGCTCCACCCTTACCCAGGTTAACCGGCAGCCGAACCAGCGAGACCTCGGTGTCCGCCATCGCCAGGCGATCCAGCTCGCGAGCGCACTCGAGGCTGGAGGCATCGTCTACCATCACGCAAGGAAGGCCTGCGGCGCG
>JBDTUL010000172.1:0-10957 GCA_040007735.1 Gammaproteobacteria bacterium
GCTCCAGACGGAGCCGCTCGTGCGGCAGGCAATTGCGGAAGGGTTTCGCGGCATCGATACGGCGTGCCAGCCCAAGCACTATCACGAGCCCGGTGTGGGTGCGGCGGTCGCGGCGTGTATCAGTGAAGGGATGAAGCGGGAAGAGTTCTTCCTGCAAACCAAGTTCACGTCGGTGAACGGGCACGACCCGGCTCGCATTCCTTACGACCCCACGGCACCGCTGCCTCAGCAAGTGGCGCAATCGTTTGCGGTGTCACTGCGCAACTTGCAGACGAGCTATGTGGATTCGCTGGTTCTGCATTCGCCCATGGCACGCCCCGAGCAGACGCTGGAAGTCTGGCGAGCGATGGAGCGGCTCGTCGACGGCGGCGGCGCGAAGCAGATCGGCATCAGCAACTGCTATCGGCTGGACGTGCTCCAGTCCTTACACGCCGCCAGCCGCATCAAGCCCGCGGTGGTGCAGAACCGCTTCTACGCTGAGACGGACTACGACACGGAGATTCGTGCGTTCTGCCGTGCCAACGGCCTGGTCTACCAGAGCTTCTGGACGCTTTCGGCCAACCCGCATTTGCTGGCAGACGAGACGCTGCGGCTCCTGGGCCTGAAATACCGGTGTACGCCGGCGCAGGTGCTGTTTCGCTATCTGACACTGAATGCCGTGGTTCCGCTTACGGGCACCCGCTCGCGGCAACACATGCGCGAAGACCTTTCGATCTTCGATTTCGTCCTGACCGAAACCGAGCTGCGCGCCATCACCACGTTGCTATGATCGGCGGGCGGCGTTCCGCCGTCGGCTGCTGTGTCGAGGGTGCGCGTGAACGAGCCAACCTGGCTGACCATCGGGCGCGAATTGCAGGCCATTGCCCAGACGGGCCTGCACTTCAGCAAGGATCCGTTCGACCTGCAGCGGTTCGGGCGCGTGCAGGAGCTGGCCACGGCCATTATGGCTGACGTGTCAGGGGATGATCCCGGTACGCTGCTTTCCTTGTTCAAGCAAGGCGAAGGCTACGCAACGCCCAAGGTCGATGTGCGGGGCGCGGCGTTCCGCGATGGGCGCATCCTGATGGTGCGCGAGATCAGTGACGGCCTGTGGACGCTTCCGGGTGGTTGGGCCGATGTGAACCAGACCGCCGCGCAGTGTGTGGTGCGCGAGATCTTCGAGGAGTCGGGGTTTGAAGCGCGCGCGTTGAAGCTTGCAGCGGTGCACGACAAGCAGAAGCGAAGTGTCTCGGTGCGGGTGCCCTTTTCCATCTACAAGATGTTCTTTCTTTGCGAAATCACGGGTGGGGCTGCGCGTGCGAGCAATGAAACCAGTGAGGTTGCGTTCTTTGAGCGCGACGGTCTGCCGCCGCTCTCTCTTGGGCGAGCCACTGCGGAGCAGATCGACCTGATGTTTACGCATCGCGATGACCGCGCGCGTGCAACGGATTTCGACTAAGGGCGAACCCCGCAAGTCAACTCACCTTCGCGGCGTCTCTGACGAGAAACTGATTGGCATCGCATATCAATACACTGACTCTATTTGGATTCGCTTCTCTCCGCGCCTTGCTCGGGTCTTTCGTACGTTTGTGCTTCGATAGTTGTGAAATGACAGTACGCGTTTGCTACGATTTCCTTGCTGCTCAAATCCGACAGTGACGTCTATATCTGGAGATGCACATGGAACACGTGAATGCCCAGCAAGAAATCCCCCAGGGCGATACCTCCGTAAACCAACGAATCCGCTTCACCCGGCGATATCGATCGGCCGATGAGGCGTTCTATGCCGAGCGATTGAGATCCATCGGTCTGCCTTCCGGATGCGCGCTGGTCTGCGTGAGCAACGCCCGTGCAGTCGCGCCCGATCTGCGAGGGCTTCCGCGAAGCCGCCTTAGCTTGGCGCCTATGAACGCCGCGACCGTCCGCACGCCCCAGAAGGCACATCGCCATGTTGATCGCAAAGGGGTTCTTTAATTCGAGCGGCAAGCCGTGCCTGCAGATCACGCTCGCCGGCGTGGTCGATAGCGGCGCTGAAAGCGTGCCGCTCGAGGCCGTCGTCGACACCGGGTTCACGGGACACCTTTCTATCCCATTACGGCGCGCCTTCGCCTGCGGCTTGCCGCTGTCTGATCTGGTAGCGGTGACGCTGGCGGACGGCGAGAGCTATGAAAGGCTCGCTGCGCGGGGACGCGTTACCGTCACTGATCGGACCGAATGGGTTTCCGTGCTCCTCGAGCCTAATTCGAATGAAATACTCGCCGGCATGCAATTGTTCAGGGAACTCGGCGTTGCTCTGTTGATCACGCGCGACAAAGTCCTGCTATTCGATGAGGAATGGGTCAAGGAACTCAGCGAGGCCAGTGAGGGTGGACTGGAGATGGGTGAGCCCCACGCACCGCCTGGTCGCGCTGAGCAGCACGCGCCTTAGGCTTTCCCAGCAAGAATCGGAATGCCGGCAGGGGTGCGGGGCGGCACACTGAGCTCCATCGGGAACGAGGAGATCGGTATGGACTTTCAGGTCAGTGGGTTGCCGCTTGCAGGGTTTTCGCAGTGGTTTGGGTTGAGCGATGCGGAGCTGGCGAGGTTCGATGTCGTGCGGCAGGTGGCGGATAAGAGCCCGGGATTTCCGTGCCGGGTGAGTCTGCGCGACGCGGAAGCCGGCGAGACATTGCTGCTGCTCAACTACGAACATCTGGCCGTGGCAAGCCCTTACCGGTCGCGGCACGCTATCTTCGTTCGCGAGAACGCGGTTGAGGCGCGGCCCGCCGTCAATGAGATTCCGGAGGTGCTGCAGGTTCGTCTGCTGTCACTGAGAGCGTTCGACAACGCGGGAATGATGCGCGAAGCGGATGTGGTGCACGGGAAGGAGATCGCGCCAGTCATCGAGCGAATGCTGAATGACCCCACGGTGGAATATATCCACGTGCACAACGCGAAGCCGGGATGCTTTGCGGCCCGTATCGATCGGGCGTAGCGCGGTGGCCGCCCTGCGTTCGGCAGCTCTGCATTCGACCGCTTCGCGTTCGCCGACACTGCTGATCTGAGATGGCGCAACGCGCGGGCGTGCCCACTGCGGCCGCACGATGGCTATTCAGCCCGCGGTTACAGCCGCTTCGCCGAGCACAACATGATCTGCGCGCGATGCGTGTATCCCAGTCGCTCGTACACAGATATCGCGCGCACGTTGTCCCGGTTCACGTGGAGCATTGGCGTGATGCCCTGCTCCAGATTGTCATTCGTCAGCTGCGCGATCAGCCGTTGCGCGTAGCCGCGGCCGAGAAAGCCCGGGTGCGTGCATACGGCACTGATTTCGCGGTAGCGGTCGAACCGCATGCGCTCGCCCGCCATCGCGACCAGTTTGTCGTCGACGTAGATGCCCAGATAGCGCCCCATTTCCGGCGTGCGTGAGCGGAAAAACCCCGGAAACACCAGCCCGGTCAACGCCATCATGTCCGCGCGGTGGCGCGCCTCGGTTAGCACCAGAAGCTCCGGCCCCGGCCGCACCACAACGGGCGACTGACAGATCATCTGAGGCATGAGTCCGAGGAAGCTCACCTGCCACGCGGCGCCAAGCTCCGGGACAACCCCCACGAAGTACACCGAGTCACCCGCCCCGACGCTGCGCTCCAGCGGCTCTTCGGGGCCGGGCTGCGCCGACCCGACCGCCACGAAGGGCGCCATGTCGGCTGGATACCGGGCGACCGCGCCGTGGGTCAGCGCGAACCGGGAATGGTGCGTGCGCAGGGCCGACCACACGGGATTGTCCAGAGGAACGTCGTTCATCGTAGTACTCGGCCCTTCTCACTACTCAGTTCATCGAACAAGGCTCTCGATTCCCGACGCAGGTTCGCCGGAAATCTCGACCCCAGGCGCTTCGAGTCCAGCGCTGAAAAACCAAACCCGCCACCCTTTTGCCAGTGGCTATGCCAGCACCGGCGGAACGCGTATCTTCGCCCGCCATGCATATTCTCGACGAATTGGACGCGCGCGGCCTGATGGCCGATGTCACCGATCGCGCCGGGCTGGCCGCCCTCCTCGACCAGGGCCCGGTAACGTTCTACGTGGGCTACGACCCCACGTCATCCAGCCTGCACGTCGGCAATCTGGTGCCGCTGGTTCTGCAGGCTCGCCTGCAACGCGCCGGACACAAGCCCATCGTGCTGGTCGGCGGCGCCACCGGCATGGTCGGCGACCCGTCCGGCAAAAGTGCGGAGCGGAACCTGCTCTCCGCTGATGACCTGAACGCCAATCTCGCCGGCATCGCTAAGCAACTCTCGCGCTTCCTGGATTTCAGCGACGGCCCCACCGGCGCCATCATCGTGAACAATGCGGACTGGACGCGCGGAATCGGCTACCTGGAATTTCTCCGCGATGTCGGCAAGTACCTCACGGTCAACTACATGCTCGCGAAGGATTCCGTGCGCGCCCGTCTCGAAGGCGAAACGGGCATCAGCTACACCGAATTCTCATACATGTTGCTTCAGGCCTTTGACTTCGTGCATCTGTCGCGCACGTATTCGTGTCGCCTGCAGGCGGGCGGGTCGGACCAGTACGGCAACATCACTGCCGGGTGCGAGCTGTCGCGCAAGATGGGCGGGGCTCAGCTGTTCGGGCTCACGGCGCCGTTGCTGCTCGACTCAGCCGGCCAGAAGATGGGTAAGACGTCCACCGGTGAGCGCGTGTGGCTGGATGAGCAACGCACGTCGCCGTATGCCTTCTATCAATACTGGCTGAATATCACGGATGAGGACGCGCCTCGCTTCCTGAAATTGTTTTCGATGCGATCGCTTGCTGAGATCGATGAGATCGTTCGCACGCACGATGCAGATCGTAGTCAGCGGCTGGCGCAGCGTGAGCTTGCGCGTTCGCTTACGGGGTGGGTGCATGGGGAAGGTGAGATTGCGCGCATTGAGGAAGCGAGCCGGGTGATGTTCGGCGGCAGCCTCGAGGGGGTGCAGGAGCGGACGCTCACTTTGTTGGCTCAGGTTGTGCCGGTGGTTGAGATTGCGCGCAGCGAGCTCACTGCCGGGATTGGTATTGTGGATTTGCTTAGCCGCACTGTGGCGGAGTCGAAAGGCGCTGCGCGCCGGCTGGTGCAGCAGGGTGGCGCGTATGTGAACAATGTTCGGGTTGCGGACCTTGAGCACAAGGTGACCACAGAGCATCTGGCTACGCAGACGATGTTGGTGGTGCGTGGGGGGCGGAAGGATTATCGACTGGTGAGGGTGACGGACTAAGAAGCCCTCAGTCGCCGGGCGGCTCAGAGAGATTTTTTAATTCTAGATTTGAGCCGCCCGGCGATTGAGGGCTCCGGGCGGCGGCGAAGCTCGCTCCTCGCCGGTGCGCTCCATCACACGGGGGCTTTGGACTTCAGGTAGGCGCGCCAGCTGCCGAGGGCGGTGATGTCTTCGGCGCCTTCGACTCCCTGGGTTTCGCAGATGAAGCCGGAGACGCGTTCGCCGTCTTCGAGATCTACCTTGCCGATGCCGAGCGGCGCGGGGATGCCGGCGACGAAGCTGCCGAACTGGTCTGAGGGCACGGACCACACTTCCACGTCGATGGGCGCACCGCCTTCGGCCACGCGAATCAGGCCAGGCCGGAACGGTGGACCGCCAGGCAACGCATAGAATCGATACGACGGCGCCGTTCGCGCGCGCCGAACCAGCGCGGCGCCTCGGCTGGTCAGTTGATGATTCAGCGGCAAACCTTCGAGATGCGCTCCACAGACAGCCACCGAAATGCGCTCGGGCGCGGCCTTGGGCTCCTGCACATGCTTTGCAGAGACAGCTTCGGCCGCCTCCCGCCACGCCGGGTCGCCGCCCTCCGGGATCGCCACATCCCGCGAACCGGCTCGATCGACGCTCGCGCGATGCACACGATCGGCAAGAGCGAGCAACTGTGAATCGCTCCAGGCCTGCCCCACGAGCGTGATACCAAACGGCACGCCGTCGCCGCGAAATCCCGCAGGCAGCGCAACCGCCGCCAGGTCCAGGAAGTTCACAAAGTTAGTGTAGAAGCCCAGCGTAGAGTTGAGGCGAATCGGGTCCGCGTCGACCTCGGCGATTCGATAGATAGTGCCGGCCGTAGGGGTAACGAGCACATCGATGTCGCCCCACGCCTGCGTGGCCGCACGCTTCGCTTCCATGAGGCGATGCTGGCTGCGAAATGCATCGGCAGCGGAAAGATCACGGCTCGCCGCGATGAGCTGCAACGTTATCGGGTAAACAGACAGCGGTTTGCTCTCGATGAACTCCCCAACGGCGACATAGCGCTCCGCAATCCAGGCCCCGTCGTAGAGCAACCGTGCCGCGGCCCGAAAGGGCGCGAAGTCGATTTCCACACGCTCGCCGCCGAGCGCTTCCAGCTTGCGCAGTGACTCGCCAAAGAGCCGCGCGTATTCCGCGTCACCAAAGAATTCGAGTTGATCGGCCCGCGGCACGCCGAAGCGGAAGGCGACAGCCGGCGCACTCAGCAACTCATCCACGCCTGAGGCGGTGGAGGGATTGGTCGTCGCCTGCCGGGAGCCAGACCACCCCGCCGTGCTAACCCCACTCTCTGGCTGCTCGCGCGAATAGACATCCGCCGCGTCATACGCGCCCGCAACCGCGGCCACGCGGCCCGCATCGTCCGCCGTCAGCGAAAAAATGGAAACGCAATCGATGGAGCGGCACGCCGGCACCACGCCCGTGGTGCTGAGCCGCCCACAGGTGGGTTTGAGCCCAATGATGTTGTTGAACCCCGCCGGTATGCGGCCGGAGCCCGCAGTGTCCGTACCCAAAGAGAAGCTGACCAGCCCCAGCGCCACAGCCACAGCCGACCCGGAGCTCGAGCCACCCGAAATGAACTCCGGGTGCGACGCGTTCATGCACGCCCCGTACGGCGAGCGCGTGCCGACGAGCCCGGTCGCGAACTGATCCAGATTGGTTTTGCCGACCGGAATGGCGCCGGCGTGGATCAACCGCTGCACGACGGTGGCCGACGCGCCAGGCGTGTATGCGAAATCGGGGCACCCTGCCGTGGTGGCAATGCCTTCGAGGTCGATGTTGTCCTTGATCGCGAACGGCACGCCGTACAGCGGTAGGGATTCGGGTGGCTTTGCATCCAGCGCGCGGGCGTAGGCCATGACTCGCGCTTCGTCCAGACGCTTGATCCAGACATTCCGATGGGGAGCGGCCTCGATGCGCGCGAGCACCTTCTCCATGACCTGGGTCACGGTGAAACGCTTTGCCCGATAGCCTTCCTGCAACTCACTGACGGCCAGTGTCTGCAAACCACTCGGGAAGATCATGGTCGGTGCGAGCATTCCGGGGCCGATCATACTGCTATCTGTCGTATTCATAACAGCTTGAGCACGAGAACAGTTTCACCCGCCATCACGGTTCGGCCTCGCGCACTGCGCAATTCAACGACGACGGCAGGCTCATCCGCAATCACCGGCACCTCCATCTTCATCGCTTCCACCACGAGAAGCGTGTCGCCAGCTGCAACACGCGCACCTGCCTCGACGCTCACTTGCCAGACACTGCCGGTGACCGGCGATGCAACCGCCACGCATCCTTCCGGAATGTCCGCTGAATTCGCTGTAATTGCAGGCTCCGCTGCGGACTCTGCCTCGGCCTCCAGCGCTCCCGGCTGCTGCCATCGCTCGCGCTCTGCTTCGAAGGCGGCCTGCTGACGCTTTTTGAACGTGGCAATGGAGTGCGCGTGTTCGGTGAGGAAGCGTCTTTGCTCGCCGAGCCGGAGCGTCGTGTGCTCGACGCGCAGAGCGAAACGACCGTGTGGAAAGTCTTCCCGCATCTTCAGGAGCTCGTCCGCGCTCACAGGATAGAAGCGAATCTGATCGAAGAACCGCAGCAACCATTGCTTGCCGCCGCAGAAATCCTGGCTCTGGCGATAGCGATTCCACATCTGGACCGTTCGGCCGACGAACTGATAGCCGCCCGGGCCTTCCATGCCATACACACATAGATAGGCGCCGCCGATGCCGACGGCATTCTCGGGCGTCCAGGTGCGCGCCGGGTTGTACTTGGTGGTGACGAGCCGATGGCGCGGATCGAGCGGCGTGGCGACTGGCGCGCCGAGATACACATCGCCCAGCCCCATCACGAGGTAGCTGGCCTCGAAAACGATACGTTTGACGTCCTCGATGGAATCGAGCCCATTGATGCGCCGGATGAATTCGATGTTGCTGGGGCACCAGGGTGCGTCCGCACGCACGGATTGCATGTACTTTTCGATGGCAAGGCGCGTGGCGGCGTCATCCCAGGAGAGGGGGAGATGCACGATGCGGCTGGGTACTTCCAGATCTTCGAGCGCTGGCAGGCTTGCCTGAGTTTCCAGCAGCAGGGCCAGCATTTTGGCTTGCGACAAAGCCCGCGAGTCGTAGTGGACTTGCAGGGAGCGGATGCCGGGGGTGAGGTCGATGATGGATGGGATTCGGAGTTGTTCGAGCGCCTGCATTAATGCGTGGACGCGGAAGCGGAGTTCGAGATCCAGTATTGGGGGGCCGAACTCGATCAGGAGGTAGTCTTCGCCGGATTGGCGGTAGCAAATTGCGTTGTTGCCGCTGCCTGCGAGAGAGAGAACGGAGCCCTCAATCGCCGGGCGGCTCGGGGCAGAATTTTTAGAGCCCTCAGACGCCGGGCGGCTGAGAGCCGAACTTGCTGTCCTTGCAGCGGGCGGACGACGAAGAGTTTGGGTGTCGACGTCGTCGACGGCGGCGTCGCCCATGCCGGCGGAGACGCCGCGGGGAACCTCGAGGCCCATGATGCTTTCGTCCTGCGCTTCACGGCGCGCCACGGCTTCATCGCACGTGATGCCGTGAAAACGAATGCGGTCGCCGGGACGCAGCTGCCCGAGCTTCCAGAGATCCGTCCGGGCGACGATGGCGGGACACACGAAGCCACCGAGGCTTGGCCCGTCCGGCCCGAGAATTACCGGCATATCTCCCGTGTAGTCGACGGCGCCAACCGCGTAAGCATTGTCATGCACGTTCGACGGGTGAAGACCGGCTTCACCACCATCCGTGCGCGCCCATTGCGGCTTCGGGCCGATGAGGCGTACGCCGGTTCGGCTGGAGTTGTAGTGCACCTCCCAGTCGGTGGCGAAGAACGCGCGCATGTCGTCTTCGGTGAAAAAATCCGGCGCGCCATGTGGGCCGGGTGTTACGGCGACACTCCACAGGTTGCCGTAGGTCGGAATCAGCGCCGGCGGCGCTGGCGCGGCGGCATCCGGCGACTCATCTGATTGGAGATATCGGAGCATCGCAAGCGGCGCGGACAGCCTGAGCACATCCCCCGTCCGCAACGCGCGCCCGACGTGGCCACCAAACTGCCCGAGGGTGAAGGTGGCCTTGCTGCCGAGATACGCAGGCACGACGAACCCACCACTCACGGCGAGATACGTCCTCTGCCCTGCGCCTTGAATACCGGCGATTGCGACCACGGCGCCGGCTGGCACACGCACCGGCTCCCAATAAGGAACGGGCTTGCCGTCGAGCAGCGCGGTCATGCGCGCGCCGGTGAGCGCAATCGTCGTTTCGATGCCGAACGCAAGCGTCGGTCCGGTGCCCGTGAGCTCGAGCGCCGCATGCCACTCACGATTTCCGACCACGCGGTTCGCCAGCCGGAACGCCAGCGCATCCATTGGTCCCGAAGGCGGCACACCGACGTTCCAGTATCCGAGCCGGCCAGGGTATTCCTGCACCGTGGAGTGCGTTCCGGGCTTCAGCACTTCGACCGAGCGCACGGGCAACTCAAAGGTCGCCAGGAATCGCGTGTACTGCTGCCCGGAGCGGAACACGTCGTGCGCCAGAATCCCACGAAGGAAATCGAGATTGGTCTCGATGCCGTACACGTTGGTGCTGGCGAGGGCCTGCTCCATTTTCGTAACGGCCTCCGCGCGCGTCGGCGCGTGCGTGATGATCTTGGCCAGCAGCGGATCGTAGAACGAGGACACTTCGGTCCCCGGCTCGATCCAGCTATCAACCCGTACGTCGGCGGGTAGCGTGACTTGCGACAGCAGCCCGCTGGAAGGACGGAAATTCCGCGCCGGGTCCTCCGCGTAGAGCCGCACCTGAATCGAATGCCCCTGGGGCTGGTGGCGGTACGCGGCCAGGTCCGGCGGCTCACCTGCCGCGACCCGGACCATCCACTCGACCAGATCGGTTCCGGTGACTTCCTCCGTAACGCCGTGCTCTACCTGCAGCCGCGTATTCACTTCCAGGAAGTAGAACTCGCCCGTCTGCACATCGAACACAAACTCCACGGTACCGGCGGAGCGGTAGCCCACCGCCTGGCCGAGCCGAACCGCCGCGTCCAGCAAGCGGGTTCGAGTGGTGTTCGCAAGCCCGGGGGCAGGCGTTTCCTCGATGACCTTCTGATTGCGCCGTTGAGTGGAGCAGTCCCGCTCACCGAGCGCGATGACCTTCCCGGCACCATCGCCAAAGAGCTGCACTTCGATGTGACGGGCGCGCTCGATGTACTTCTCGAGGAACAGGCCACCGTCGCTGAAATTGTTGTTTGCCAGGCGTTCGACCGCGGCGAATGCGCCTTCGAGGCCGGCCGCCTCCCGGCACAGCTGCATGCCGATTCCGCCACCACCCGCAGTGCTCTTCAGCATGACGGGAAAGCCGATTCGCTCGGCTTCGGCACGAGCCTGCGCCACGTCGGACAGCAAGCCGCTGCCGGGCAGAAGCGGCAATCCGTGCTCCTGCGCAAGCGCGCGAGCACGATGTTTGAGCCCGAAGTCCCGCATCTGCGCGGGGGTCGGGCCGATGAACGCGAATCCGGCCGCCTCACAGCGCTCCGCGAAGGCGGCGTTCTCGCTCAGGAATCCGTAGCCGGGGTGGATGGCCTGCGCGCCCGTGGCGCGCGCGGCCTCGAGCAGCTTGTCCTGACGAAGATAGCTGTCTGTCGCGGAGGAGCCGCCGAGCGCGGCCGATTCATCGGCCTGAGTGACGTGGAGCGAATACCGGTCG
>JBDTUL010000173.1:0-10759 GCA_040007735.1 Gammaproteobacteria bacterium
CGGTCGCCGCGCTCACGATTTACGACATGTGCAAGGCCCTGTCGCACGACATCCAGATCGGCAGCGTTCGGCTGCTGGAGAAAACCGGCGGCAAGCGGGATTTCGCTCGCCCGGCGGCACGGAACCGGCGCACGGCGTAGGATTGCCGGTCCCATGACTGCGCCCGCATCAGCTCCGCTGGCTTCCGCCGCCCCGCTTTATGGCCTGGTCCTGGCCGGCGGCCGCAGCACCCGCATGCAGCGGGACAAGGCCGCACTGGCCTATCACGGCCGCACGCAGCTCGAGTGGGCCATGGAGCTGATTCAACCTTTCGTGGAGCGCGCGTTCGTGTCCGTGCGACCCGACCAGGCGCAAGACCCGGTGCGGGCGCGCTTCGCGCAAGTGGTGGATACGCAGGAGAATCTCGGGCCCATTGCCGGCATTCTGGCCGCGCAGGCAGCCCACCCTGACGTCGCCTGGCTTGTGCTCGCCTGCGACCTGCCGTTTCTGGATGCTGCGACGCTGGAACACCTGGTCTGGGCGCGTCAGCCGGAGAAAGTTGCCACCGCTTATCGTTCCAGCCACGACGGTTTGCCGGAACCTTTGTGCGCGATCTACGAACCTGAAAGCCGCGCGGTCATTGCCGGTTATGTCGCCAACGGCCGCAACTGCCCGCGCAAGTTTCTCATCCAGTCCAACGCGCATCTGCTCGAAGAGCCGAACCCGCGCGCGCTCGACAACGTAAATACCCCCGAGGAATATGGCTCGGCCATGACCACCTTTACCCTGGATGACGCCAGCGCCAGCAAGCGCATTCGCGTGCAGTACTTCGCCCTGCTGCGCGAGCAGGCCGGGCGCAGCGATGAATCGCTCGTCACGACCGCGCGCACGCCGCGGGAGTTGTATGACGAGCTGAAAGCTCGCTACCCTTTTTCACTCCCGGCCGAGATGCTGCGCGTGGCCATCAACACTGAGTTCGGTGAATGGTCCCACCCGCTCGCGGATGGCGATGCAGTGGTTTTCATTCCGCCCGTCGCGGGCGGCTGAGAACGCTGCGAGGCTTGGGTAAGGCATGAACACGTTTCGTTTCAGTCACGAGCCCCTCGACACGGCGGCGCTCGGCAGCACCCTTCGCGACCCCGCCTGCGGCGGCTATGCGTCGTTCGAAGGCTGGGTGCGCAATCACAACGAAGGCCTCAACGTAAATCATCTCGAGTACGAGGCGTTCGAGCCGCTGGCGATGAAGGAAGCCGAGCGCATCATGGCCGAAGCCGTCGAGCGCTTTGGCATAGAGCACGCGGCTTGCGTGCATCGCGTTGGCGATCTGGCGATTGGCGATCTCGCGGTGTGGGTCGGCGCCAGTGCGCGCCACCGCCACGAGGCATTCCTCGCGTGCCGTTACATCATCGATGAAGTGAAGCATCGGGTGCCCATCTGGAAGAAGGAGCACTACGTCAATGGCGATTCCGGTTGGGTGAATTGCGAGCGATGTGCGGCGCCGAGTGAACCGGTAGAGGCGAAGCCGGTCGTTGCGGCAGCCAGCTCGCAGCAACAGCCGCACGCCGGGCACCACCACGGCTCGCATGATCAAGCCGCACACAGCCATGCCTCGCACGTCCACCGCCACATTCACGCGGCGGCGGGTGCGGCCGATTCGAGTCGCGAAGCCAGCAAGGCCGCGGCTCGTGCGTATGCGCCCTCCCTCGTCCCGGACTACTCGCGGCAAATCGCGCTTAAGGAAGTCGGGCCGGCCGGGCAGGAAAAATTACGCAACAGCCGCGTGCTCGTCATCGGGTGCGGCGGGCTCGGTGTTCCGGTGCTCACTTACCTGGCCGGCGCCGGCGTCGGGCGCATCGGGCTGGTGGATGGGGATCGCCTCGAAGCCTCCAACCTGCATCGGCAAACGCTCTATGCGCTCGCCGACGTGGGTGAGTCGAAAGCCATCCTGGCCGCCGCGCGCCTGCGCGCATTGAACCCGGAGGTAGACGCGCGCGCCTACACCGTCCGGCTCGATGCGGGGAATGCCGAAGAGCTCGTCAGCCAATACGACCTGGTCATCGACTGCACAGATAACTTCAGCACCAAGTTCCTGTTGAACGATGTCTGCGTGCGTCTCGGCAAGCCCGTCATTTTCTCGAGCGTCTATCAGTACGAAGGTCAACTTCAGGTAGTGCGGCCGGATCGTGGCGGCGCATGTCTGCGCTGTGTGTGGCCCGAGGCCACGCGCGATGGGCTGGTCGGCAATTGCGCGGAAGCCGGCGTGCTGGGCCCAGTGCCTGGCGTGTTTGGCAGCCTGCAGGCGCTCGAAGCGCTCAAGACCCTGATGAATCTTCCGGGCCAGCTCGGCGACGAATTGATGGTGCTGGATCTGCTGACGCTGTCGATATCGCGAGTTCGCATAAAGAAATCCGCGTCGTGTCCGGAGCATGCGAGCGCGCGCGCGGTTCGCAAAGAGCCCCTCACTGCGCCCACGCCGGAAAACATCGAAGTGGAATTCGATTCGCTGGACGATGCGGAAGCCCAGGGGCTCAGCGTCATCGACATTCGCGAACCCAGCGAACTGGTCGAGATGCCCACGCCTTCGAGCAACGCTCAGCACCTTCCGATGGCGCAGCTCCTGCACGGGGAATCGTCTCTCGCACCAGCGCAGAAGTATCTCTTGATTTGCGCAAGCGGCCGCCGCAGCCTGGCGGCGACGGAAGAGCTGCGCTCGCGAGGCCTCACCAACGTGTACTCGCTTCGCGGTGGCGTCACCGCCTTGGCGCGCCGCTCACTGATCTGACCGAGACGCGCATGCATGTGAAGCGAAGAATTCGTTTCGCGCTCGCCGTTCTGCTGCTGCTTCCCTTCGCGTTGGCCCGCGAAGCCGTTGCTTCGAGCGCAACACCGTTGCTCGACTACGCGCAGGACATGCCGCTCCCCGAGCAGCCGAACGGTGATTCACTGTCGAAGCGTCTTGCGAGCGTGCAGGCGGAAATGCAGCGACACCCGCCACCGCCCGAGAGCGACTGCGCACACACACTCGGTGCCAGTCGTTTCGCGGAAAGCTACGGCGATCTCGGGGAGGCCCGATCCGCAACCGGCGACTATCCCGGCGCGATCGACGCATTCGAGAACGCGTTGTCGTGCAGCCCGCGCTCGGCGGCCATTCATTCCGAGCTGGCGGCGGAGCTGATGCACGTAAACCGCCTCGCTGAGGCGCGCACTATCGCCGAACGCGGCATCGCTCTCGATGGCGACGAGCGGTCGCTCGACACAGTGCTCTCGCAGCTCGATTTCATTCAGGAGCGGTGGGCGAACGCGGTGGCACGCCTGCGTACGCTCGCCGTCACGGAAACAGATGGCGAGCGCGCCACGTACTGGCAGTGTTTTCTATGGCTTGCCCAGCGCCGCGCCGGCACTCAACGCCCTGAGCTGCCGAAGCACGAGGAATACACGCTGTGGCCTGCGTTCATACTCGATGCCCTGCAAGGCCACATCTCCGAGCAGGAATTGCTGGGCGTGCTCCGCAAGGAGGATGACGAGCACCGCCGCCGTGAGCTGCTCGCCGAAGCGCTGTACTACGTCGGGCAGCTAAGGCTTGCGAACGGCGATGCGGACACGGCGCGGCGTTACTTCGCCGCCACCGTGAACCTGAAGGTGTTGTATTTCATCGAGCACCACATGGCGCTTGCCGAGCTCGCGCGGATGCGAGCCGACGGTGCGCCGGCCGCGGCAGCGACCACCGCTTCCACGCGCCGCCCGTGAGGGGCGGCGGCGAGGTCAGGCCTCAGTACTGATCCTTGGCCTCGTCCTCATCTTCGTCGGCGTCGTCGTCATCCTCATCGTCGTCGTCATCCCAATCTTCGTCGTCCTCGTCCTCTTCTTCCTCTTCCTCGTCATCGTCCTCGTCGTCGTCCGAGTCCGACCAGCCTTCCGGCTCGTGGGCCAGCTCGAGATCCATCTCGTGCCAGGCTTCCACGTCGATCTCCTCGATATCGCCGTCGACGTATTCGATTTCGATCAACTCGGAATCCTCATCCACCTTCAGGACGCGGAACGACTCCTCCTCTTCGAGGTTCTCGTACCACTGTCCGGGTTTCGGTTCGTAATCTCTGCTCACCGGTCGCTCGCTTTGCCCAAAGCCCCTGATCGTGGGGACCGCAAGTTTAGGGGCTGGAATCCAGCCAATCAATGCGCCGAGCAACGCCCCCTCTCCTTTGCGCGTAGTTTTCTGCGTATAGTTTTCGCACCATGCCCGCGCAAAGCTCCGCCGCTCCGTCGCCGCTTACCTCCGCACGCCGAATCGTCGTCAAGGTGGGGTCTGCATTACTGGTGGACCAGGAGACCGGCCGGCTGAATCGAGCCTGGCTCGAGACCCTGGTGGAGGACTTGCTGCGGCTGCGGGAGCGTAACCAGCAGGTCATCCTGGTGTCATCCGGCGCCATTGCGCTCGGTCGGCGCCAGCTCAAGCTCGCCAAGGGGCCCCTGCGGCTCGAGGAAAGCCAGGCCGCCGCCGCCGTAGGGCAAATCCGCCTGGCGCACGCCTATAAGGAATTGCTGGAGGGAAAAGGCGTTACGGTCGCGCAGGTGCTGCTCACGCTGGAGGACAGCGAGCGCCGGCGGCGCTACCTGAACGCCCGCGCCACGCTCGAAACGCTACTCGAGCTGGGTGCCATGCCGGTCATCAATGAAAACGACACGGTCGCCACCGCCGAGATTCGCTACGGCGATAACGACCGGCTAGCGGCACGCGTGGCGCAGATGGCGAGCGCGGACTGCCTGGTGCTGCTGTCAGATGTGGACGGCTTATACACCGCAGACCCGAACCGCGACCCCTCCGCGCAGTTCATCGAGCGCGTGCCGCACGTCACCCCGGAAATCGAGGCGATGGCCGGGCGCACGGTGTCGGACGTGGGTTCTGGCGGCATGGCCACCAAGATCATGGCGGCGAAGATCGCTGTCTCCGCCGGCTGCCACATGTGCATCTCCGCCGGTCACCACGAACACCCGGTCCGGCGCCTGGAAGAAGGCGCGAGGGCCACCTGGTTCGTGCCCACAGACACCCCGGTTACCGCGCGCAAGCAGTGGATCTCCGGCACGCTGCGCCCTGCTGGTGCCATCGGTATAGACGAGGGGGCGTTGAAAGCCCTGCGCTCCGGCAAGAGTCTGCTGCCGGCCGGCGTGGTGTCGGCACGTGGGCGATTCGAGCGCGGCGACACCATCAGCGTGCTCGCGCCCGACGGCTCCGAGATCGCACGAGGCATCGTCGCGTATTCGGACGCGGATGCCACACGCATCATGGGCAGAAAATCTTCGGAGATCGAAGCGCTGCTAGGTTTCCGCGGGCGAGCCGAAATGATTCATCGAGACGATCTGGTCATTCTCCGCGCGAACACGCGCACTGCGAAAGAATCCGTCGAGGCAGGGCAATGAGCGTCAGCGAGCTTCGCAAATCCTCCGACGGCACAGCCGAGACCATCACCGCCGATATCACGGCAGCGATGGAACAGCTGGGGCGTGCCGCGCTCGACGCTGCATCCGTGCTTGCGCTGGCGACCACTCAGCAGAAGAACACAGCTCTCGAGGCCAGCGCGAAAGCAATCCGCGAGACGGCCAACGACATCCTTCGCGCGAATGCCCAGGACATGGCAGCGGCCACAGCCCGAAGTCTCAGCGCTGCGCTGCTGGATCGCCTGAAACTGGATGAGAAACGGGTCGAAGGCATCGCGCGCGCCATTGAAGATGTGGCAGCGCTGCCCGACCCCATCGGGACACTGGCTGCGGAGTGGGATCGCCCCAACGGCCTGCATATTCAGCGTGTGCGCGTGCCACTTGGCGTCATCGGCATCATTTACGAAAGCCGTCCCAATGTGACCGCGGATGCAGGCGCCCTGTGCCTGAAAGCGGGTAACGCCGTCATACTGCGCGGCGGGTCGGAGAGCGTGCATTCCAACCGCGCCATTCACGCGGCGTTGCTGGTAGGTTTGCGCGCATCGGGCTTACCTGAGGCGAGCATTCAGCTCGTTCCCACAACAGATCGCGCGGCAGTTGGCTACATGCTCTCGGCGATGGCGGACTACATTGACGTCATCGTCCCTCGGGGAGGCAAGAGCCTCATCGAGCGCGTGAAGCGCGAAGCACGCGTGCCTGTCATCGGGCACCTCGACGGCAATTGCCACGTCTATGTGGACCGGGATGCCGATGTGCGAATGGCGGTGGAGATTGCTCTCAACGCCAAACTACGTCGTACGGGTGTGTGCGGGTCCGCGGAGACGCTACTGGTGGATCGCGCGTGCGTCGGCACTCACCTCGCGCCGCTAGTGAGGTCGCTGCTCGATGCAGGGTGCGAGGTGCGCGGGGATTCCACTGTGCGAAACGTGGACGCGCGAGTGCGCGAAGCCACCGAGGACGACTGGTACACCGAGTACCTCGATTCCATCATCGCCGCGCGAGTGGTGGATGGTGTCGATGCCGCCATTGCGCACATCGCCAAGTATGGGTCTGCGCATACCGAGTCTATCGTTACGGATAACGCGGCCACTGCCGAGCGATTCCTGCAACGGGTGGATAGCGCCATCGTGCTTCACAACGCCTCTACGCAATTTGCGGACGGTGGTGAGTTCGGCATGGGTGCGGAGATCGGCATTTCCACGGACCGCTTCCATGCGCGCGGGCCGGTGGGGGTGGCGGAGCTCACCAGCTATAAATATGTGGTTCGGGGGAAGGGGCAGGTTCGGCCGGTTTGAGTGGTTGCGGTTGGCGCACGGTAAGATCTTTTTTTAAAAAAATTAAAAGAAAAACGCTTGAGCCGCCCGGCGATTGAGGGCCTCTGTTCAGGTCGCCCGCTGCGCCCGCAGCTTGAAAATGAGGTTAACAAGTGCCTCAGGATCCACAGGCTTCAGCAGGTGCCCATCAAACCCCGCTGCGTAGGCGGCATCGATATCGGTTTGCCGGCCCCAGCCCGTCAGGGCGATCAATACAACGGACTTGCCCCACGGCTCCGCGCGCACACGTCGCGCCGCCTCGTAGCCATCCATGATGGGCATCGTGATATCCATGAGCACGCAGTCGGGCTGAAACGTCGCCCCTGACGCGAGCGCCTCCATACCGTCACAGGCAAATTTGGCTTCGGCGCCGTACAGCTCGCACACCATGGCAAGGCTGGCAGCGGAGTCCGAAAGGTCGTCCACGACGAGAATGCGCCCCGTGAGCTGGCGCGCAGTGCTGTTCGACAACGACGATTCCCCGTGGTTTTGAGCGTGATCCCTTGCCCGTGTGAGCTTTTAGCAGCAGCCCCACCACCGGTCTGTCCGGTAGCTGACACATGGAGGCACGCCGATTGCTTAGCGTTCCATGCGGGGGTTGTTAAGCCGGTTGATTGCGTGCGTTGAACGCATTGCCATTGGCCACGCGCGCTCACAGGCAAGACGCTAACGCATGTATGTCAGGTAATCGCCTTCTCGACGCTTTTCTCCGCGACAACGCGGGACTGCAGTCCGCTTTGCAGCTGGTCACCTATCCTGCCAGTCACGTGATCTATCGGCAGGATCGACCTATCTCGTATGCCTATTTCCCTGTCGCCGGCGCACTGGCGCTGACCATCCACATGAGGGACGGCGCCGGCTGCGAAACGACGGCTGTGGGAAACGAGGGGCTGGTCGGCCTGCCGCTGTACTACGGACTGAGTTTCAGTCCCTATACCGTCGTCCAGCAGACTGAAGGCCGTTCATTTCGAATGGCAGCGCCCGCCTTTCTCGAGACTATTCGTCGCAGCCCGCGGCTGCAGAAAGTGATGCAGAGGTACTGTGAGTACACGCTGCGCTTCGCGCATCAGACTGCGGCGTGCAATACGCTGCACACAATCAAGCAGCGTGCGTGCCGATGGTTGCTGCTCGTGCAGGACAGGGCGGGCACTGAGCAGTTCGCTCTTCCGCAGGCCATTCTTGCTGAGATGCTCGGCGTGCGCAGGCAATCGATCAGCGAGGTGGCGAGCTGGATGCGCAAGAAAGGATTGATCGAGTATCGGCGCGGGACGATTACGATTGTGAATCGGAAGAAGCTGGAAGCGGCGGCTTGTTGTGAGTGTTATGGGGTTATGAATGCTTACTACAACCGGCTGATGCCTTCGGCGGCTTAGACCTTAAGAGCAGGAAGCCCTCAATCGCCAGGCGGCTCGGGACTAACGAGCCCTCAGGCACCGGGCGGCTGAAATGTTTTTCTTTTGATTTCATCAAAAAGATCTGAGCCGCCCGGCGCCTGGGGCTTCTCAAAGCCGCGAATCGAGACTTCCGGCCACGCTTGGCCGGGCATGACACGCTTGCAATCGCGCCGGCGGGCCTCACCGTAGCCGCACGGCCGGTGTCCCGGTAAAGTGCCGGGAATCGAACCCTGGGCGGGCCGGGAGGTCGAAATCCTTGCCTCCCGAAGTGCCTTGGGCGCCGGGTCTTAGAATCAACCTCTGTCGGAGCTACAACCGCTTCCATGAAACGCATCCTGCTGTTTCTCGCTACCAACCTCGCCATCATGGTCGTCCTGTCCGTGGTCGTCCAAGTGCTGGGGCTCGATCGTTACCTCCACGCCCAGGGCGGCAGTTTGGGGGGCTTGCTGGCGTTCGCCGCGGTCTTCGGGTTTGGCGGCTCGTTCATCTCCCTCGCCATCTCCAAGTGGATGGCCAAACGCACCATGGGTGTGCAGGTCATCACGCAGCCCCGCAACAGCTCCGAACAGTGGCTGGTGGATACGGTGCGGCGGCAGGCCCAGGCGGCCGGCATCGGCATGCCGGAAGTTGGTGTGTTCGAATCGCCGGAGCCGAATGCCTTTGCCACCGGCCCCAGCCGCAACAATGCGCTGGTCGCCGTGAGCTCGGGGCTGCTCCAGCGCATGAATCAGAATGAAGTCGAGGCCGTGCTCGGGCACGAGATCTCGCACGTCGCCAACGGCGACATGATCACCCTGTCGCTGATCCAGGGTGTGGTCAACACGTTCGTCATCTTCCTCTCGCGCATCATCGGCAACCTGGTCGACCGCACATTCTTCCGTTCCGAAAACGGCCGCGGCCCGGCGTACTTCGTTTCGGTCATCGTGTCTGAAATAGTCCTCGGCATCCTCGCCAGCATGATCGTCATGTGGTTCTCGAGGCGCCGCGAATTCCGCGCCGACCACGGCGGTGCCAACCTGGCGGGCCGCCAGAACATGATTCTGGCGCTGGAGAGACTGAAGTCTGCCCACGAACCGTTGCCGCAGCAGTTCGCGGCGTTCGGTATCGCGGGCGGTGACCGCCCCAGCGGCCTCAAACGACTCTTCATGAGCCACCCACCCCTCAGCGAGCGCATCGCCGCACTGCAGACGCTCCAAACGCCCTGACGCTTCCGCTGCCTTTCTAAGCGTTCGCGCATGCCCGGCCCAGTGCCGGGCATGCTGCATCTGAACGCGCGAAATCCCCGTATACCCACTGTCCGGGCTCACCGGACACAGTTGTCTTAAAGAGGCGACGCTCAGGCGCCGTCCGGTTACAAGGGGTCGCTGCTTTGGCTACATTGCGCGCGCGCATCTGGGGTGGGGTCATTAAAAAGACGTCAGTCACTGCCGAGGCCGGGCCCGTTCGGCTGCTCCGCACCCTGCTGGCCTGGTTCGATACCAGTGCACTCGAGCCTGCCGTGGCCCAGGCCACCGGCAACGACAAGGGCTCCGACAAGGTGGAGTGGGCCCGCATTCTCCCCTTCGTGATCATGCACGCCGTCTGCCTCACTGTGATCTGGGTCGGCTGGAGTCCCATCGCGGTCATCACTGCTGTCGCGCTGTACGGCTTGCGCATGTTTGCGATCACCGGTTTCTATCATCGATACTTTTCGCACCGCTCGTTCAAAACCTCGCGAGTCGGGCAGTTCGTGTTCGGTGTGCTCGGGGCTTCCGCGGTTCAACGTGGGCCTGTGTGGTGGGCTGCTCACCACCGTCACCATCACGCTCATTCGGACACGGCGGCAGACGCTCACTCACCCGTGCAGCACGGCTTCATCCGCGCGCACATGGGCTGGTTCCTCACCAAGAAAGGGTTCACGCCCGACCTGAAGTGCGTTCGCGACCTCATGAAGTATCCGGAGCTGCGCTTCCTCGATCGCTTCGACATGTTCGTGCCCGTCGGTCTCGCGGTCGCCATCTTCGTCACCGGCGTCATTCTCAAGCACACCGCGCCGGGCCTCGGCACCACGGGCTGGCAGATGCTCGTGTGGGGCTTCTTCGTCTCGACGGTGATGCTCTATCACGGCACGTACACCATCAACTCTCTGTCGCACGTGTTCGGCAAGCAGCGCTACCGCACGGGCGACCATAGCCGGAACAACTGGTTGCTCGCGCTCATTACACTGGGCGAAGGCTGGCACAACAACCATCACCACTATCCGAGCTCGACGCGCCAGGGCTTCTACTGGTGGGAAGTCGACATCACGTACTACATGCTGAAGGTGATGTCCTGGCTGGGAATCATCTGGGACCTGAGGGCCGTGCCGATCTCGGCGCGCGATCACTCGGCTCGGCGCATCGTCCGGAGGGAATCGTGAGAGTTGCGGTAATCGGCTCCGGCATCGCCGGGATGACGGCGGCGTACCGCCTGTGCGGTGAGAACGACGTCACCGTGTTCGAGGCGGGCGATCACTTCGGCGGCCACACGTACACGCTGGATGTGGACATGGCGGGCCGCACATACGCGGTGGACATGGGTTTCATCGTTTTCAACGAGCGCACGTATCCGAACTTCATCCGGCTGCTGGATGAGCTGGGCGTGGCCTCGCAGAACTCCAAC
>JBDTUL010000174.1:0-10749 GCA_040007735.1 Gammaproteobacteria bacterium
CAGGTGATCCTGCCGGTGGGCATCAGCTTCTATACTTTCCAGGCGCTCACCTACACGATCTCCGTTTACCGCCGGCAGGCGCAGCCGACTCGCGACCCCATCGCGTTCTTCGCTTACGTCTCGTTCTTTCCGCAGCTGGTCGCCGGCCCCATCGAGCGCGCGGGCCACCTGCTGCCGCAATTCCTCAAGCCGCGAACCACGTCGGCGTCAGACTTTGCAAACGGCCTGCGGCAGATGGTGTGGGGCTTCTTCTGCAAGCTGGTGGTCGCCGACAACTGTGCCGTCGTGGTGAACAGCATCTTCAATCACCACGAGCCGTCGTCAGGCAGCGTGGTGTTCGTAGGTGCCTTTTTCTTCGCATTCCAGATCTACGCGGATTTCTCGGGTTATTCGCACATCGCCATCGGCACGGCGCGCCTGTTGGGCTTCGAGCTGATGCAGAACTTCGCCACCCCGTATTTCTCACAGAGTATTCCGGAATTCTGGCGCCGATGGCACATCTCGCTGTCCACGTGGTTCCGCGACTATGTGTACATCCCGCTCGGGGGCAATCGTGGGGGCAAGGGCCGGCAGGCCGCAAACCTCATGGCCACCTTCATGCTGAGCGGCCTCTGGCACGGCGCCAACTGGACGTTCATCGTCTGGGGCTTCCTGCACGGCCTGTATTGCCTTCCGCGCGTGTTCATCGGTGAGCCGCTGGCGCGTTTCGCGAACTCATCGAACTTCGCGATCAGGATTCCCACCGTGCTCTTCAGGGTCGGGTTGACGTTCTGCCTGACCGTAGTGGCCTGGATATTCTTCCGCGCAGCCAATGTGAGCGTGGCGTGGTCGCTGATAGAGCAGCTGTTCTCGGCATCGCTCTTTACTTCGCCTGCGGCGACGCTGCGCGAATACGGCGTGCTGAGCCCGGTGATGTACGGCGGAATCGGTATCGTCGTGCTGCTCGGCCTCGAGTGGCTGCAGAGAGGCAAGCCGCATGCACTGTATTTCGAAGAACGTCCATGGCTCGTGCGCTGGCCAGCGTACGCAGCGGTGGCCGCGTTGATATTGGCTCTGCGCTACACCGGTGAGTCGCTTGACTTCATCTACTTCCAGTTCTGAGCCGCGCTCCGCGTATTCCTGGAGGCAGTTCCGCCTCCAGCTCGCCTGCGTGCTCGCGGTGTTCGTCGTTGCGAATGTCATCACTTATCACAGCAGCGAATACTTCGAGAAAGAGCGGCGCTATCACGAGGTGGTGAGCATCGGCAAGACGCGGCCCGGCATTCGTGTGCTGTTCGCCGGCGACTCGCATTTCGCACAACCTTTGAATGGGTACCTGAACGAGAACCCGAACGCTACCGCCTACAGCGTCGCGTTTGGGGGCGACTCCGCACGCGAATGCTTCGCGAAGTTCCGTGAAGTCCTGCAATCATCCTCCACGCTCGACACGCTGGTGATCTCCGCCGACCCTCACATGTTCGGCACGGCGCGCTTGCAGTCATCGAACCGTTCGTTCGCCGACCGCTATTTTCTCACCGCGCGTGACCGGTCGGGTCTGCAGAGCGGGTGGGTTTCCGCGCTGCTCGACCAGTTGCCGCTGTTCAATGACGATTTCGTCCAGTACCTGCGCAAGGCGGCCTCCACGGGTCTCTCTCGCCGTCATGGGGCGAGCGTTACGGCAGGCAAAGGCGAGGGCGGCCAGGGCGACGACTCCGCGGCCGGGGAGAGCATCTCCGGCTGGCAGGCGCTCAGCGACGCCGACCGCTCCGAGAAAGCACGCGGTACGGGGGCCATGGATCAGAAAGGGGTCGGCGAGCACCGCGAGCCTTTCTACTGGTACAGCCGCATCATGGAACTGGCGCGTGAACGGCACGTGCGGGTGATCGGTGCGCGCTTTCCAGTGCATGCGGATTACAGCGCTCAGGTTTCTGCTGAGCGCGTCGAGCGCATCGACAGCTTCTTGCGCCGCGAAGGCGTGGCGGATATTGTCGATTTGCGCGATGGACTCACCGATCCTCGTGACTTCGAAGATCCCGATCATCTGAACCAGCAGGGTGCCGTGAAGGTTCTGAAGCTCCTCGAAGGCCACGTGCATCACCCGTTCTTCGCGGAAAACTCCGTCTCCGCCAAGCCATAGCTGAACAGTGAACGACGAACAGCGCGCGATGCGCCCGGCCAGCCTGCCGCATCATCTCCTGGCCGCCCTTCTCATTGCGCTCGTGCCGGCACTGGTGGCCGACCATGCTGGCGCCTTGTTCAATCAGGTGGCCTACCAAACCATTGCGGCGGGTTTTGCCGGGGTTTACCTGCTGTGTGCGGTCTTCCTCGAATATCGCTCGCGTCGGCACGGCCTGCCGTCCGCGTTGCAATCGCTAACCCTGGGCGCCGCCTTCCTGTGTCCCCTGGTCATCGCGGTGGCCTTGTTCAGCCTCGACGGCGAAGACCGTTCGCCGGATGAATTCGCCCGACGGGATCTGGTGGCGGCTTCGCTCCTGCTGCTGGGATTCGTCGTCGTGCTCAGCAGCGTCAGGCTCTCCCGGATTGTGTCGACAGTTGGCGCGGTGCTGATGGCTCTGGTGGTGGCTGCGACGAGCGCGGGTCTCGTTGCGCAAGGCCGCGGTCTCCTGCCGGGCTCACGCGCCTACGTGCTGAAGCAAACCGAGATAATGCACAAATCGGTGGATGCCCCTTTCTACGTGCTGAACGTCACGCGCTATCGAAACTTCATAGAGGCACCCGATTCGCTCGGGGGTGGGCTCACCCGGCTGGGTGGCGGCGAGCTTCTCGCAACCGGCGATGGCGATCTCTACGAGGTCACCGCGAAGTCACTCCAGGATCCGCTGACCATCCGCAGGCTCGCGCTGCATGTGCCCATCAATCCCGGCGACATGGTGGCGGATGGCCGCTCCGCGATGGATGTCAGCTTGTTTCGCGTCATGGACATTCTGGTCAGCGAGTCCGGCGGGCGCGTCACTCTTTTCGCAGCCCACCACTACTGGCATCGGGATCGCCATTGTTTCGTGCAGCGGGTCTCCCGCTGGGAAGGCACGGCGGACGAGCTGCGGCGCGCACCGGCGAATACGTCGTGGCAAGTGCTCTACGACACCGCGCCGTGCCTGCGCACCGAAGACGTGCAAAGAACTCCGTACACGGGGTTCGTCGAATCGGGCGGGCGCCTCGCGCGGGTGGACGACCATCACCTCATGCTGTCGACCGGAGATCACGAGTTCGATGGGCTTCACAGCAAGGAGATCGCCCCCCAGGACCCCACCTCCGGCTACGGGAAAATGATCCTGATAGACATTAGGGACGGCAAGGCGGCCGAGTACTCCAATGGCCATCGCGATCCACAGGGGCTCTTCATCACGAGCGAAGGCGCGATCTGGTCCACCGAGCATGGCCCGCAGGGAGGCGACGAGCTCAATTTGATCCTCGCGGGCCGCAACTACGGCTGGCCGCGCGTTACGCTTGGGACCGACTACGGCCGCACCACCTGGCCCATGAGCCAGCGGCAGGGCTCACACGAGGGCTACGAGGCTCCCGTGTTTTCCTGGACGCCCGCGATTGGCATCTCGAACCTGCTGCGCATCGAAGGTGATGCGTTTCCGGTGTGGAAAGGCGATCTGCTCGTGGGAGCGTTGCGTGGCAGAGCGGTGTGGCGGGTGCGCGTTGAGAACGGCCGCGTGCTGTTCGCTGCGCCCATCCCCCTGGGGCTGCCCGTTCGAGACCTGCTCGAGGACGCTTACGGCCGCATCGTTATCTGGACGGATCGGGATCTGCTGACCCTCGAGCCTGCCACGTCGGTCGAAGCCGGTGAGTCCCAGGCAGCGCCCTGCCTGGTCTGTCATACGCTCTATCCCGATGCGGGCGAGCACAGCGTCGGGCCGAACTTGCAGGGCATCGTGGGTCGGCGGGTCGCCTCGGCGCCGGGCTTCCCGTATTCGAGCAACCTGAAGGCGCTGGGCGGCTCGTGGAGCCGAAAGCGGCTGGATGCGTTCCTGACGAATCCGCAGAAGTACGCGCCGGGCAACGGCATGCGGTTCGCCGGAGTCGCGGATCAGGCTCAGCGCAAGAAGATCATCGACTTCCTCGAGACCCGGCTGCCGCCGTAGCCGGCAATCCCGCCGTACAAAAGAAAAGACCGCGCCTGGCGCGGTCTTTTCGTTTCGGCACCGCTGACCGCGGCCTTGCCGATGCTAGCGCTGCTTGAACTCTTCCGGCGTCAGCTGATGCCGGCCCAGCAGCTTGTAGAAGTCCGTGCGGTTGCGCTTCGCGAGGCGGGCAGCCTGGCTGACGTTTCCACCGGTGATCTGCAGGATCTGCGAGAGGTAGCTGCGTGTGAACTCGTCGCGCGCTTCGTCGAACGAAGGCAGGCGGCCCGGCCCGCCGCCGAGCGATTGCTGAACCAGCTCAACCGGAACGATGGGTGTCTGAGACAACGCAACGTTCTGGCGAACCACGTTCTGCAACTGGCGAATGTTGCCCGGCCAATCCGCCGTGGCGAGCAGTTCCACTGCCTCCGGCGCGTAAATCTTGCGTACGCCGCTTTCCTTCGCGATCTGCGCAAGGAAATGCGCCACCAGCAGCGGAATGTCTTCGCGACGACGATTGAGCGGCGGCATTTCGATGTGCACGACGTTCAAGCGGTAGTACAGGTCTTCGCGGAACTGGCCCGAGGTCATGAACTGCTGCAGGTCGCGATGCGTGGCCGAAATGACGCGCACGTTCACTGCAATGGCATCCGTGCTGCCCACCGGACGAATCACATTTTCCTGCAGCACGCGCAGCAGCTTCACCTGCAGGCGCGGCGGCATGTCGCCGATCTCATCGAGCATCAAGGTGCCGCCGTCCGCCGCCTGGAACAGGCCGCGGTGCGAGCGGGTGGCCCCCGTGAACGAACCCTTCTCGTGACCGAACAGCTCGGACTCGAGGAGGTTTTCCGCCATGGCGCTGCAATTGATGGCGACGAACGCCTTGTTCTTGCGCGGGCTGGCGCGGTGAATGGCGCGCGCGAGCAGTTCCTTGCCCGTGCCGCTCTCACCGGTGATGAGAACGCGCGCATCGGTGCCGGCCACCATGTGTGCCTGCGCGAGCTTCTCTTCCATCACTGAGCTGCGCGTGACGATCTCTGCGCGCCAGTCTTCATCCGACGCACCGAACCCTGAGATGCGCAGTGCCTTCTGCACCTGGTCGAGCAGTTCCTGTTTGTCGACCGGCTTCGTGAGGAAACCGAACGCGCCCATCTGCGTGGCCTGCACCGCATCGGGAATCGTGCCGTGCGCGGTGAGGATGATGACCTTCAGGCCAGGCCAGCGATTCTGCAATTCCTTGAGCAGACCGATGCCGTCCATCTGATCCATGCGCAGATCGGTGATGACGAGGTCGGGCCGGAAGCGACTCGCGGCGGCCAGCGCCTGCATGCCGCTCTCTACCGCTTCGACGTCATAGTTCTCTGCACGCAGGCGAATGGTCAGCAGGCGTAACAGCCCCGGGTCGTCATCGACGACAAGGATGCGTGCCTTGCGTTTGCCGGTCTGATTCACGATCGGGGTCCTTCGATTCTCTGTGTATGCGGCTGGCTGTAACAAGGTCTCACCTTACTGCTGTGGCGTGATCAGGCGCACATAGTAATACGTCTGGAGCTTGTCGCCGTTTGGAGTCAAGGAGGGCGTGATTCAGCACTCGGTTTGCGCTCACTGAGCGACCTTTCGATGTCTGAAATGGCATCCAGCTTTGCTTGGGCCGCCTCGAGCTGCTTGCGCAAGCGGGCGTTCTCTTCCATCTCGGTCTGGAGGCGCTTGTTCAGAGCCTGCGACTTGTCCTTGTCGTTGCGAGCAGTGGTGCCCTGAAGCCTGCGGTTCTCCGCAGCGAGCGACATCTGCGCATCTACTCTTTGCTGTTCGACAAACGCGAGCGAACGCTCCGCGGGAAGAAGCGTTGCCGGAGAAGCCATCAACTCTCTCAACATGCGTTGCGCTCGCGGCAGGTCGGTGGCCGCATGGCCCGGCGTCGACAGGATCAGCGCGTAGCGCAGCTGATGACTCGGCGTCGGCGCAAGATCGAATTCGCGTTGAGCCGCCGCGACGAGTTCCGCCTGCGCGGCCGGAGCACTGGTCAGCAGCTTCTGCAATCCATCGAGATAGCTGGTCACGACGCTTGCGGATGCGGCGCCTCGATCGATGACGGTAACGGTCTCGGTGCGCGGTGTCGTTCGATTCAGCAGCTCTCCCGCACACGCGGAAACGAACAACGCGCAAGCAACCGGCGCTCCGGCCGCGGCCACGACACGCGCGAGTTGCCTCGCGCGCGAGGAACGACGCTCATGCGGCATGCGCGTGTTCCTTTGAATCTGAATCGGTATTCGCAGGGCGATCGCCCACGGTGGCATCGATGGGCATCACGATGCGGAAATGCGCGCCGGCATATTCGCCGTCTACGATCTGCACTACGCCGCCATGTGCGGTGACGAATTCCAGCACTACGGACAAGCCGATGCCAGTGCCCTTCAGGCTGCCGCCTTTCGCGGCGCGCCCCGTATAGAACGCATCGTAGATGTGCGCGCGATCTTCCGGCGCAATGCCGGGGCCGTTGTCGGCCACATCCAGCACGAGCTGGTCTGAGGTGACGTGCCCGCTCATGTGAATGGCGCCGCCCTTGGGCGAATACTTCACGGCATTCGACAGCAGGTTCTCGAGGATGAGCCGCACCTTGCCGCGATCCGCAACGAGGGTTACGTCTTCGAACTTGACGTCGAGCCGCACTCGCTGCGAGAGCAGCGTCAGCTGCTGGTTCTCCAGCACCTGTTTCACGAGCGGCCGCAGGCGGAACTCGCTCGTGTCGAGTGCCGAGCTGGAGGTTTGCCAGGCACTGAACGAAAGCAAATTCTCGATGAGTCTCTGCAGCTTGATGCCGTTCTCGCGAAGAATTCCCGTGACCTCTCGCTGGTTACTGTCCAGCTCTCCCACCGCGCCATCCATTAGCAACTCAGTTCCTTCTCTTATGTTTGCGAGCGGAGTCTTCAGCTCGTGCGACATGTGGCGCAAAAATCGGCTGCGTTCCTGCGCAAGGTCCAGGAGCCGCCCACGCAGCCACTCGAGCTGGTGGCCGAGCCGCTCCAAATCCTGTGGACCGGAAACAGAAATCTCGTGCGAGAACGTGCCGCTGCCCAGCTCGCTGATCGCACGGTCGATCGTGCGCAGCGGCCGGCCCACGGCCAGCGTCACCGCGATGATCGCAATGATCGTCAACGGCAGCAGCAGGGCGGACTGCCACAGCAGCCGCCGGCGAGCGCGCTGAGTCTGCTGCTCGAGGGCGGCGACCTCGGCATCGATCTCCGCATTGCTCTGCTCGGTTACCTTCGTGGCCAGCGCGGCAAGCTCCACGAACCGCCTTGACAGGTCATCGGGGTCCGCGGCGCCATGGGGCATGGACAGCACCGTCAAGCGGATCGTTCCCTGCAGGTCACCCAGCTCTTCGAGCGTCTTGTGCGCCGGCACGGTGCGGAACTGTCGGTCGAGCTGGCCGCGAATGGTAGACAGACGTTCGTCCTGCCCGCGATAGACGGTGAGCAGGTCGGAGGTTTTCAGGACGTCATAGAGCTTGGCGGTGCGTTCGAGCTCGGCAATCTTGCCGAACATCTCCTGGCTGGCTCGCGCCGCGCTCACGCCTTCGACCACCAGCTTCTGGCCGGTGTCGGCGAGCACACGGATCTGTAGACCCGCGTCGACGAGCGCGACGACGAGCGGTACGGCAATCAGTGCCAAACCGAGGAGCATCAAGCCGCTCAATGACTTGGGTCGTGCCCAACGCATGGGTTGCATTGTATCCGCTTGGTCAGCGGTGTCATGGACCGTTGAGCTGGCCCCGACACTTCTTGTCCCTTTCTTGTCCCCAGCCGCCCGGAGATTCTCACCGACCCAGTGGGTCTACTTTCTCAGCCGCCCGGCGATTGAGGGCTCTTGAGTCCGGGATCCCGGAGCCCTCAATCGCCGGGCGGCTGAGAAGGGAAGCCAACCCCTTTACGAAGGGAAGCGACCCTTACCAGGGGGCGCTTTGCAGCTTCCGCTCCCAATCCAGCGAAGTCCGAACAATCGTATCGAGGTCGTCCAGCCGTGGCTGCCAGCCCAGGGTGGTGCGCACCTTGTCCGCCCGAGCCACCAGGATCGGCGGGTCGCCTTCCCGGCGGGATTCTTCTTTGACGAGCAGGGGCCGGGCGCCGACCCGCTCCTCGCACTCGATGACGTCCCGGACGCTGTAGCCGTGGCCGTACCCACAGTTCAGGGTGACCGACTTGCCGCCGTCCCGGAGGTAGGTGACGGCATCCAGGTGGGCCGTGGCCAGGTCCTGCACGTGAATGTAGTCGCGCACCCCGGTGCCGTCGGGCGTGTCGTAGTCGGTGCCGAAGATCGAAAGGTGAGGGCGCTTCCCGACGGCGACCTCGCAGGCCACCTTCACCAGCAGGGTTGCCAGCTTGGTGGACTGCCCGATGCGGCCGCCCGTATCGGACCCCGCCACGTTGAAATAGCGCAGGGAGACGTAGCGCAGGCTGGTGGCGAACGCCAGGTCCCGCAGCATCCACTCGGACATGAGCTTCGACGTGCCGTAGGCGTTAATCGGGGCCGTGGGGGTGCTTTCGTCAGCGTAGTCGCCCGCGGGAATGCCGTAGACGGCCGCCGTGGAGGAAAACACGAAATTCTTGACGCCGGACTCCGCACAGCACTGCAGCAGGTTGCGCGTGGCGCAGGTGTTGTTGCCGTAGTACTTCAGCGGGTCGCGTACCGATTCCGGCACGATGGTGTGGGCAGCGAAATGCAGAACCGTGTCGATCTTGTGATCCCGCAGGGTGGACATCACCAACTCACGGTCGCCGACGTTGCCGACTACCAGTGGGGTGTCGAGCACGGACTGGCGGAAGCCCGTGGAGAGGTTATCGAGCACTACGACCTGCTCGCCGCGCGCTCTTAGCTGCAGAACGGTGTGGCTGCCGATGTAGCCGGCCCCGCCGGTGACTAAGATGGTACCCCGGTTCATTCGAATCTTCCTTTTGCTGCCACCTGCCGATGATAGACAAAACTCCCGTCGACGCCGTGAAACCCTTCGCAGGCCTGACGCCGGACACCGTGCTGGATGCCGCAGCCTCGCTGGGTTTCGAGGGCGATGGGCGGCTGTTTGCGCTGAACAGCTACGAAAACCGTGTGTATCAGATGGGGCGCCCCGAAGGCGCGCTGGTGCTGAAATTCTATAGGCCGGGGCGCTGGTCGGACGCCCAGATTGCCGAGGAGCATTCGTTCACGGCGGAGCTGGCCGAGGCGGAAATGGCGGTCGCTTCCCCCATCGTTCTGGAAGGTAAGACGCTGTTCCGATTCCAGGAGTTTCGCTTTGCCGTGTTCCCGTGGATGAGAGGCCGCGCTCCGGAGCTGGATGCGCCAGAGGCCCGTGCGATGCTTGGGCGTAGCCTGGCACGCATCCATCGCATCGGCGCCGTGCGGCAGTTCCGTACGCGCGAGCGGCTCACGGTAGACAGGCTGGGCTATGGCGCGCGGGAGCAGTTGCTGGATACGGGCCTTCTTCCTGAAACATTGGAGGAGTCGTACCTGAGCGCCACCGATGCGCTGCTGGAGCGAGTCGACCGCGTGATCGACGAGGTGGGAAACGTGCCCCTCCTGCGCATACACGGCGATTGCCACATGGGGAATCTGCTGTGGGATGAGCACGGCCCCGTCTTCGTAGACCTCGACGACTGTGTCACAGGCCCTGCTATCCAGGACCTTTGGATGCTGTTGTCCGGCTCGGCTGCGGACCAGCAAACACAATGGCGCGATCTCATCGAAGGCTACGAGCAATTCGGCGAGCTCGACTATGCGCAGCTGCGCCTGATCGAGCCGTTGCGCGGCCTGCGAATGCTTCACCATGCAGCGTGGATCGCCTTGCGCTGGAGCGACCCGGCGTTTCCGAAGGCGTTTCCCTGGTTCGGCAGCACCCGCTTCTGGGAAGGGCACATCAACGACCTGCTCGAGCAGGTCGCTTCCATCGACGACCCGCCATTGTTGAGCGGCTGAAAGCGCCGGGGCACGCAGACCTTGGTACCCAGGCCTTTGGAATGAGACGAGTTGCGTGCGAACAGAGCCGATAACCCTGTATTGTTCGCACCCGCGTCGTTCGCGAAACCTGGACAAAAAGAACCGCGACGCAGGTCCTGGGGGAGCGGAAGGCGAGCCAATGCAAACATCGAGGCGAGTTACCGGCGCAGCGAGAACGTGCGCCATGCTGCTGGGCTTGAGTGCTGCGCTGAGTGGCTGCGGCGGCTCGTCCGACCCTGCAGCAGCCGCAAAGGGCAAGAACGCCAAGAACGCCGCGAACGCGGCTGACAGCCATCCGGACATGGTTGCAGCGGTCAGCTCCGGAAAGACCGCGGGCACGGTCGAGCTGCATTTCGCCATTGCGGAACGGCCGATCGCCGGGCAGGCGGTCGACATTCGCATCGTCATCACGCCCCGAGAGGAGCTCGAGCAGATCGTTGCCCGCTTCCAGGGTTCCGATGCCATCGAGGTGGTCCAGGGCACCGAGACGGGCCGTCTCGAGAGGCCGGTCCGGGGCGTGGACATTCCGCACACCCTGACCGTCAAGCCGAAGGCGGATGGGGTCTATAGCATCCAGGCCATCATCCTCAGCGACTCCGAAACGCAGTCCGTCGCGCGCACCTTTTCCATTCCGATCATCGTGGGTGCCGGCCTCCCCGAGGCGGCCCCGGTGTCGCCCGCCAGCGAACCG
>JBDTUL010000175.1:0-10692 GCA_040007735.1 Gammaproteobacteria bacterium
CACACTGCACCAAATCGCTTGACCCACAACACAGTTGCTCAATCGCCGGGCGGCTAACTAAGAGTGAACCACGCCCGCATCGTTCAGACGCGTCATCACGCGACGGTAGAAGTCGTGCGAGGTCGTGTCCGGAACTACCGCCAGGGCAGGTTGAGTGGGCATGCGTATTGCTCCGCTGTTAGCTATGAATGATCTGCGGACGCCGGGGGTTCCCTGATGACTGGCCAGCAAGCTGTGCGCCTGGCCGCAGTGGGCGACCTGCACGTGAAGAAAACCTCCCACGGGCTACTGGCCCCGCTGCTCGCTCCCGTGAACGAGCGAGCGGATGTGCTGCTCCTGTGCGGCGATCTCACGGACTATGGGTTGCCGGAGGAGGCACAGATTCTGGTGAAAGAGCTCGCCGCCGCTGTGCGCATTCCTGTCGTTGCGGTGCTCGGCAACCATGACTTCGAGTCGGGCCAGCAGGCAGACGTATGCCGAATTCTTTCGGAAGCCGGCGTGAAAATGCTCGACGGCGAAGCGGTGGAACTCGCCGGTGTTGGGTTTGCCGGGGTCAAGGGCTTTCCAGGCGGCTTTGGTCGCGGCACGCTCGGCCAGTGGGGCGAGCCGGGCGTGAAGCAGTTCGTGCAGTTCGCGGTCGACGAGGCCATGAAACTGGAGTCTGCGCTGGCGCGCCTTCGCACAGCCCAGCGCGTGGCGGTGCTGCACTACTCGCCGATCCGCGAAACCGTGGAGGGCGAGCCGCTGGAAATCTATCCTTACCTCGGCACGAGCCGGCTCGAAGAGCCACTCAACCGCTATCCGGTCGACGTTGTGTTCCACGGCCATGCCCACCACGGCTCGCTCGAAGGCCGCACGGCGAAGGGCACTCCCGTCTTCAACGTGGCCATGCCCCTGCTCCTCAGCAAGTTCCCGGACCGCCCGCCTTTTCGCGTGTTCGAGATGCCAGCGGTGGAGCCGGCCGCGGCGCCGGCGCGCGAAACCTCAAGCGAGCCTGCACACGCCCTCGATAATGGCTAAGCTGCCGCGACCCTGATGAGGTGATGCGGGAGCGAGAGTGGCGAGTCCCTATATCGAGCGGATTCTGAAGGCGCGTGTTTACGATGTGGCGATCGAGTCGCCGCTGGAGCATGCCGCGCGCCTGTCGCGCCGCCTCGGCAACAAAGTTCTGCTGAAGCGCGAAGATCTGCAGGCGGTCTTCTCGTTCAAGCTGCGAGGCGCGTACAACAAGATTTCGAATCTGTCCGCGAGCGTCGCGCAGCGCGGAGTCATTTGCGCATCCGCCGGTAACCACGCCCAGGGTGTCGCACTCGCCGCACACAAGCGCGGAATTCCGGCGGTGATCGTGATGCCGGAAACCACGCCGCAGATCAAAGTGCAGGCCGTGGTGGATCTCGGTGGCGAGGCCGTGCTGCACGGGGACGATTTCGACGCGGCCTACGATCGGGCGCTCGCACTGGCGCGCGAGCGGAATCTCGCCTTCGTGCACCCCTTCGACGATCCGGATGTCATTGCGGGTCAGGGCACCGTGGGCATGGAGATTCTGCGCCAGTGTGGCGGCGAGCTGGATGCTATCTTCGTCCCCATCGGCGGCGGCGGGCTGATCTCCGGCATCGCCGTGTTCGTGAAGTACCTGCACCCGAACGTGAAGATCATCGGTGTGGAACCTGAAGACGCCGCGACCATGCACGACTCGCTGCGAGCCGGAAAACGCATCACGCTGGATCGCGTCGGCATCTTCGCGGACGGCGTCGCCGTAAAGCGCGTGGGCGAGGAGACGTTCAACCTTTGTCGCGAGCATGTGGATGAAGTGCTGCTCGTCGACACCGATGAAATCTGCGCCGCCATCCAGGACGTGTTCGAAGACACACGCTCGATCGTCGAGCCCTCCGGTGCGCTCGCCGTTGCCGGCATCAAGAAGTGGGTGGAGCGCACGGGCTGCAAGAACAAGCGCCTGGTTGCCATCAACAGCGGCGCGAACATGAACTTCGATCGGCTGCGTCACGTGGCCGAGCGGGCGGATCTGGGCGCCGAGCGGGAGGCGTTGCTGTCTGTGGAGATTCCAGAGGAGCCCGGCAGCTTCCTGCGTTTCTGCGAGACGCTGGGGAAGCGCGCCGTCACCGAATTCAACTATCGGTACGAGAGGGGACGCAAGGCGCAGATCTTCATGGGCTTCGCTACTTCTCAGGGTCGCGTGGACCGTGATGCCGCGGCGACCTCTCTCCGTGACGCGGGCTATCGTGTTCAGGATATGACGGACAACGAGATGGCCAAGCTCCATGTGCGCTACATGGTGGGTGGCCCGGCCCGCGGCATCGAAAACGAATTGCTGTATCGATTCGAGTTTCCGGAGCGCCCCGGTGCGTTGATGCGCTTCCTGAAAGCCGTGGGGTCACGCTGGAACATCAGCCTGTTCCACTATCGCAATCATGGGTCCGACCATGGCCGCGTGCTCGCGGGCATCCAGGTGCCGCCGGCCGAGCGAACCGATTTTCTCGAGCACCTGAAAGAGCTGCACTACGCTTACACGGACGAGACCAGCAACGCGGCGTACAAGATCTTCCTGGGTGCGTGAGCGGCGCCCGGCGTCACGGCCGCTATTTGATGATGCGCAGGGCCACCGGATAGCGATAGTGAATACCCTCACTCGCCTTGATGCCGGCAACAATGGTCATGACCAGCCAGAAGGCAAACAGCGCAGCGAGCAGCAGGAAGCCGATGAAGACGAACACCAGCAGGCCGCACAAGGCGCTACCGAGCAGCACCGTGATATTGAAGTTCATCGCCTCTTTCGCCGCTTCGCTCGCGAATGCGGAGTGCTCACGCTTGATCAGCCACACGACGAGTGGCCCGACCACACCGCCCAGGGGCGGCAACACGAAGAAGGCGAGCGCGGCGAAATGGGCCACCATGGCCCAGGTGCGGTCGTCGGCCGACAGCGGGCCGTGTTGCGGAATATCCGCGTGAACGCTGGATGGCGAGTCGGAAGTGCTCATCGTTCCTCCTCAGCGCGATCGCGCGTGACGGTTCACCGAGGATAATGGTGCCGGCGAGGCTATGCACGCAATTACCGCTGCGACAGGATTTTCATGATTGAGATCAAGCGTGTTCCCTGGCACGAAGAGGTGCTCTTGCGTGGCTTGCGCCACCGTCTCACCTGGTGGGGCGAGCGTGCCCCGAATCCAGTGATTCTCCTGCATGGCTGGATGGATTCCGGTGTCACCTGGCAATTCCTGGTGGATTGCCTGCCCGCGGACTGGCCCTGTGTGGCGCTGGACTGGCGCGGGTTTGGCGCCAGCGAATGGCCGCAAGAGGGGTATTGGTTTCCCGACTATCTCGCCGACCTCGAGGCCTTGCTCGACAGGTTGTCACCGGACGCACCCGCGCGCCTGATTGCGCACAGCATGGGCGGCAACATCTGCACCCTGTACGGCGGCGTTCAACCGAAGCGCATCGAATGGCTGGTGAATGTGGAAGGCATCGGGCTGGCCCGGACCTTGGCGGAGAAGGCGCCAGAACGTTATGCAGAGTGGCTGGAGCAGATTCGAAACCCTCCACGCGAGCGACGTTACCTCTCCGCGAGTGTGCTTGCTGAGTTCCTGGTAGCGCGCAACCCGCGTATGCCCTACGCGCGCGCGGAGTTTCTGGCGAAGGCCTGGACGAAAAAGGACCCCACGTCCGACCAGGGTCACCTGATCATGGGTTTCGATCCGCGTCATCGCAATCTGAACCCCACCCTTTACCGGCGTGATGAGATGGAAGCCTGCTGGCGTCGCTTCGAAGCGCCGATGCTCCTGGTGCTCGCCGAGCAATCCGCCATTCGCACTCGCGTCGGCGAGGATGGCACCGAGGAGTACTTCCGCAATTTCTTCCGAAACCTCAGTGTTGTCACACTGCAGGACGTTGGCCACATGATGCACATCGAAGATCCCGAGGCGCTCGCGCGGCACATCGTGGAATTCGTGGGCGCGCGATGATGTACTGGCTGTTCATCGTCGTGGCGCTCGTGGGCCTGGCCGTCATCGGTCACGCGCCGAAGGAACGTACGACGTGGTGGCTTGAGGTCGCGCCGGTCATCGTCGCGCTGGCGCTGCTGGTATGGTCGCGCAAGCGTTTTCCGCTCACGCCGCTGGTGTACGGCCTCATTTCCGTTCACGCACTCATTCTCATGGTCGGCGGCCACTACACCTACGCTGAGGTGCCGCTCGGTTTCTGGGTGGAGAACCTGCTGCATCTTTCGCGAAATCACTACGACCGGCTGGGTCACTTTGCTCAGGGCTTCGTGCCGGCCATCGTCGCGCGGGAAATCCTCATCCGGCGCACGCCGTTGAAGGCGGGCGGGTGGCTCTCGTTCATCGTCGTGGCGATCTGCCTCGCCATCAGCGCCTGTTACGAATTCATCGAATGGTGGACGGCGCTCATCGCCGGCGGCGGGGCGACGGCGTTTCTCGGAACACAGGGGGATGTGTGGGATACGCAGTGGGACATGTTCCTTGCCCTCATTGGCGCGACCGTGGCGGTGTTGTTACTCTCGCGAATGCACGATCGAGCGCTGTTGCGTCTCGACCCGCAGCTCGGCGCAACTTCGAATCAGTGGTGAAGGGGCAGGGGCGGCGCTGAATCCGCAGCGGTGCGGATTCCAGAACGCGTGCAGGCCGGAGCACGCACGATCGACGCCACGGCATCGCAGGCATCGACCAGACGCGTGGTCTGGTCGGCGCTGGGCAGGCCCGTTCGCTCGAGCAGCGCGCGTGCTTCCGTGCCATTCAGATGTTCGTTGCGCTCGAGAAGCAGCGCCATCACGCCGCTCACCATGGCCGCTGAGATTGAAGCACCCGACACGTAGTCGTAGCGCCCGCCCGGCGCCAGCGTCAGCACTTCGCGGCCCGGCGCAGCGAGCAGTGGCCGCACGGTGCCAGTCTCATTAGCAGCGGGCCGCAACGCGCCCGATCGGGCGAGACGGGCCGGGTCGTCTGCATCCGCAACGGCGATGACACCGGCCACACTCAGCGGGAAGCTGGCCATTTGCGTAGAGATCGAAGCCGACGCGCCGAGCACGAGAATGCCTTGCTCGAGAGCGCGGGTAACGAGCCGCGCCAGCAGCGGATCGTTCGGGCCGGTGAGACTGAGATTGATGATGCGCGCCCGCTTCTGAATAGCGAACGCCAGCGCTTCCGCCAGCGTCAGTGTGTTGCACACTGCAGAGGCTTCGGGCCGCTCCTGCCAGCAGGCCTTGAGCGCGAACAATTCCGCAGCCGGCGCCACGCCGATGATTCCCTGGCCATTGTTGGTGAGTGCAGCAATGACGCCCGCCACGGCGGTGCCGTGGCGATCCATCTGGAACTGCGCGGCATTGTTGTCGACGAAGTTGCGGGTCAGGCGCACGCGTCCGGCCAGCTCCGGATGCGTGGTATCGACGCCCGTGTCGATAACGGCCACCGTAACGCCGCGCCCTTGCGACCAGCGATGCGCTTCCGGCACGTGAATTTCCTCAACCCCCTTCTGTAACGCGAAGTAGGGGTCGTTGTACCCCGCAGAGCGTGAGCTCGTGACGAAGGTGTTCATCGGCTGCACGGATTCGACGCGCGGATCGTTGCGAAGCCGCGCCAGCAACGCATCGCGCGTGGCGTGATCGCGCGCAACGAACACAACGCAATGCACGTTCAGAACGTCGATGTGCCAGCCGGCCGTCCAGCCGATGGCATAGTCGTGCTCGAGAGCCGCAATGACCCGGCGTGCATACGCCGTTCCCTGATAGGCAGAAGGCGCCGAGTACGCGTGTGCCGTGGACCCAGGCGCAGCGCGCAGGCCCGTATTCGCGTCGCGAAATGTCACGACGAGTTGCCGGTCGCTATCTATGTTCGAGCTGGAGACAGGCGCCTGGGGCGGACTGTGCGTGGCCACCTGGGTTGCACAACCCGCAGCTAGAGTAAGTAGCAGAGCGACTGCGATCCAGCGCATGTGAATGCTCACGGCGTGCCGGCTGAGGGCGGCCCGATGATCACCGGCTCCACGAGTAACACGTGCGCTTGTCGCCGCAACCAGCTCACGGTGTCATCCATGTTTAGCCGCGAGTCGGCGCTCGGCTGGAAAACAAACGTATAGACGTTGTCGGGACTCGGTCCGGCGAGAATGTGCCCGGACACGGTGCGAGCGACGCCGCGGGCCGCCGCCTCGTCTATAGCGGAATCGAATGCGACCCGCAGTAGCGGGCCGTCAGCGGCAAGGGTTGGATCTGCGTTCGACAGAGTGTGAAAGCGCGGGGCTTCTTCCACCTGCCGATTTTGTACGAGCGCGACCGCCAGCACTGCGATGGCTGCGGCCTGCAGCGCTACTGCCGCGCCGAGCGCAACGGACCAGTTGAATCGTTTCGGCGCGCGCGCCACGGCGTGCACCAGCGGCGAAACAGTAGCCGGTGCGCGTGGGACGCTCGCGGCGGCGCGCCTGTCGGCCGGCATCTCGCGAGTGTCATCCAGCTCTGCGTCCAGACGCGCGGCCAGCTTCTGCCAACCCGCGGCGGGCGATTGCTCCACGTTGTCACGCGGTGCGCGAATCGATTCGACGATGCGCCGTTCCAGCGCGAGCAGGTGTCGGCAGGCGTCGCAGGCGCCAATGTGCGACTCGACGAAGTCGCGATCGGTCGCGCCGAGCGTGCCGTTGGCATGCCAGGCCAGCATCTCCGAGACGGCTTCGCAGCCGGGCGGTACCGGGGCAGGGCTCATGCGCGTTTCATCTTGCGCGGATCTGCGAGTGTGAGCAGCGCCTGCCGCAGCCGTTCACGGCCGTAGAACATGCGTGTCTTGACGGTGCCGAGCGGGCACTCCGCCACTTCTGCGATTTCTTCGCAGGAGAGACCCAGGAAATACGCCAGCTCGATCACCATTCGATGCTCGGGCGAGAGTTGGGTCAGGGCTGAATCGATCCAGTCGTTCGTTTCGGCACCGCGGGACAAGGCGTCGAGCAGCACGCCGTCCGGCGCGGTCTCGTTGGCGACGATGATGTCCTGGGCACTGGCGTTGCGACTGCGCTCCAGGCTCTTGAGGGCGCGACGGTACGCAATGCCCATGATCCAGGTGGACACTCGCGAGGCGCCGCGAAAATCCCGGGCGTGCTGCCACACCACCATCATCGTGTCGTTGATGACTTCTTCCACCAGCTGCCGCTCACGCGTCAGGCGCATCAGGAACCGGTGCAGGCGCCGGTGATAGTAAGAGTAGAGCCTGCGGAATGCCTCGCGGTCGCCCTGGGCGACGCGGCCAAGCAGGGCCAGGTCGTCGGCGGGGCTGCCTGCTGGGGGGTCGGACTGCAATTCGATGCTGTTCATGGTGTTCAGGACGTGGGTTCCGCCACATCCGTGCCAGGTTCATTTGACCTTCAACGCTATCGTAGCCACAACCCGATCGCCGGCATATTCGCTGCCGAACAGGTCGCTGGCGGTCCGGCTGGTGCCGATATAGCTCACGCCGAGGCTCCACCGCTCCACGGCAGCTTCGGCGCCCGCGCTCCAGTACCAATAGCTCCTGCCAAACGCATCCTGCAGGTCCCGCCGGCCGATTCCGGCGTTGAACGCCAGCCATCGGGAGGCCGGAAGATGGCCGGACGCCTCGTAGGTGATCATGGTCTGGCGCCGGGCGACCCCGACTCCTGAATATCCCGAATAGTCTGGAGACCAGCCGATGGCCATATCCACTACATCGCGAAAGGACAGGGCGGCCCTGACATCCGTGTAGTCGTAATCGATATTGCGCAGGCTGGGCCGGAGCACATAACGGGTGAGATCCATGCGGGCGGACCAGTCGCGACCCAGCACCCAGCGTTTCGCCACGTACGGATCGAGCTCCCACGTGGGGCCGTGCCCGGGGTTCAGGTTGATGGTGGCGAGCCAGGCCCCCGCCATCCACCCGGCATCGTTCATCCAGCCGAGCTGGCCCTGCAGTGAAGGGTCGCCTTGCGACCGAGTGACGCCCTGAACGACGTAGTCGGAGGTGACCGCGAGGTCGAGATGGAATTGGGACAGGTCGACCGCAGGTGCGGCTGCGTGCACCGGAATTGCGGAGAGCGCGAAAGCGAGCGCCACGACGGTGAGCGAGGCTGCGCCGGAATATTGATGCTCGCCGTGACCCATTCCGCCTTGCCCCGACTCCACGCGATTTTTCGCGAGGTTACGCCGCGGTCTGACGCCGCGCCAATTCAGGGTGCCTTGTTCCGGCTGCGTTTGATGGAATCGACGAGCGAGGCGCTGCGCTCCTTCACCTTGAGCAACCAGCGTCGCGCCCAGGCGAACTCGAGGCCGAGAATGCCCAGGCCTACCGGGATGACTACGACTGCTGGGCCCGGCAACACGATCATGGCGATGCCCACGCCCAGCACCGTGAACCCAACGAGGGCGATAGCGATGCGACGAGCCCATTTATAGGTAACGAGTAGAGGATGGCCGTCGCGAAGCATCTGCGAGCCAATGACCGCCGAGGCAAGTAGGGATGCGTCGGAGTCTACCCTACAGGCCGACGGCTCGTTGAAGCGGCCCAGGCGCGCTTGCGGAGCGCAGTGCCGCCAAATAGCGACACTGTGCGAGCACGTTCGCAGTCGTCGGGGAAACATCGGGCATTGCTGTTCGTTGTGAAGAGAACGGAAATGAGGGGAGCTCATCATCGCCACCTGGACCGGGACACCTGACGATGTACGGCAGATCGTGGAGGCAAACGACCGCATGTCGTTTCTTCTCGCGGTTTCCGGAGAACTCGCGCGCATTCACAGCCCGCAGGAGTTGGTCTGCACCGCGATGGCGCGTCTTCGTCAGCGCCTTGGCGCATCGGGCGTCACGCTCGCGGAGCTGGATGAGAAGCGCAAGGAGGCAGTTGTCCTGCGCGAATCGGGTGACGATGAATCGCGTATAGAGATCGCAAGCGTGCCGCTCGAGCTGCTTCGGAATGTGGCCGAGCAATTGCAACCCGGCGTGACAATGGTTGTATGCGACACGAACACCGATGCGCGCTCCGCTCCGCTGCTCCATGGCGAACTTCATTCCGCGCGTGTGGGCGCGATTGTTTCAGTGCCGTTGCACGAGCAAGGCGAGCTGGTAGCGGTTCTGTCCGTGATGAATCCCACTCCTCGGGATTGGACCGAGAGTGAGGTCGAACTCATCACCAGCGTTGCCGAGATCGTGTGGCCCGCGCTTTCCAAAGCGCGGGCCGACCGCGCTGTCACGATGGGCGAAGAGCGGTTGCGCCTCGCGCAAGCGGTGGCGCAGATTGGTACCTGGGATTGGGATCCGGAAGCGCGTCAGGCCTTTTTCTCCGCGGAAAGCAGGGATATTTTCGGCTTGCTGGGTGAGGGCCAGGAAGCGCTGGAAGAGTGGAAGCTCGGCGTCGATCCCCAGCAGCTGCCTGACGTGCTCGCGATACTCGACGAGTGTGTGGCGGCGGGGATGGGCGAAGTGGAGTTTCGCTACCGTCACCCGACGCTGGGCGTTCGCTGGATATACAACAAGGCGGGGCTCGTCGAGCACGCGGGTCATCGGCATGTTGTTGGCATCAGTCTCGATGTCACCGCTCGGCGGCAGGCCGAGGAAGCGCTTAGGGACGTAAACCAGCGCAAGGATGAGTTTCTCGCCATGCTGGCGCATGAGCTGCGCAATCCGCTTGCGCCGATTCGCAACGCTGCTCAGCTTCTGAACGTGCATGCCCCGGGCAGGCCTGAGATCGAATGGGCGCGCGCGGTGATCGAGCGGCAGACGAAACATCTGGTGCGATTGGTTGACGACCTGCTCGACGTCTCACGCATGGTGCGCGGACAAATTACCCTTCAACGCCGGCCCGTCGAGTTGAGCGAAATAGTCCAGAACGCTGTCGAGACCAGTCGCCCGCTGGTTCGCCTGCGCAAGCACCACCTCTCGGTGCAACTTCCGGAACAGCCCATCTGGCTCGAGGCGGACCTCACGCGCATCGCGCAGGTCATCTCGAATCTGTTGAACAACGCAGCCAAGTACACCGACGAGAGCGGACAGATCAGACTTGAAGCTCAGCTCGAGGGCACCTATGTAGCGATTCGAGTGCGCGACACCGGGCTCGGCATTGCATCCGGGCTGCTGCCGCACGTGTTCGATCTGTTCACGCAGGCGGATCGCACGCTGGATCGCGCCGAAGGCGGGCTTGGCATCGGGCTCACCCTCGTGAAGCGGCTCGTCGAAATGCATGGAGGAAAAGTCGAAGCGTTGAGTGAAGGGCTCGGCCAGGGCGCAGAATTCATCGTGCGGCTGCCGGTGCTCGAGACGAAGCAGGGAGGCGTCGTCAAACCTGTGCCACAAGTGGAGCGTATGGTCGCGCCGATCGAAACTCGCAACCTTCGCATTCTCGTCGTCGACGACAACGTCGATGCCGCAGATAGCATTGCCATGCTGCTCAGCATGGAAGGGCACGTCACTCGCACGGTGAACACGGCGAGGGCCGCGCTGCTGGTGGCTCCGGATTTCAAGCCAGATGTTGTGCTGCTCGACATTGGCTTGCCCGAGATGGATGGCTACGAAGTCGCGCGACGCCTGCGCACTCAATTCGACGTCGAGGGCATGCGGCTGGTGGCCGTTACAGGTTATGGCCAGCCGGCGGATCGCCTGCGTGCGCACGATGCGGGGTTCGATGAACACCTGGTCAAACCCGTTGAGCCGATGGTCTTGCAGCAGCTTCTGCGAACGGT
>JBDTUL010000176.1:0-10455 GCA_040007735.1 Gammaproteobacteria bacterium
AGGAGTCGAGGTCTATGAAAGTTCTTTCAGCAATCGCCATTCCGGCAATCGTTCTGTCCCTTCTTGCCGCCGCAGGATGCGCCCGCAATGAAGCAGCCCCAACCGCTGCGGCCCCTGCGCCGCAGGTCAGCGTCGCCCAGGTGGTCAAGCGCCCGGTGACCGATTTCGATGAGTTCACAGGTAAGTTCGTCGCCGTCGAGCGAGTCGAAATTCGACCGCGTGTGAACGGCTACATCGCGAGCGTGTCGCTCGTGCCCGGCCACGAAGTCCGCAAGGGCGACGTGCTCTTCACCATCGACCAGCGCCCCTACCAGGCGGAGCTGAAGCGCGCACAGGCTGAAGTGTCCCGCGCACGCACGCAGCTCGTACTGAGTCGCTCGGAGCGCGATCGCGCAACGAAACTTCTCGACCAGCACGCCATTTCTCAGGAAGAGTTCGATTCACGCTCCTCGGGAAGCGAGCAGGCTGAAGCAAACCTCGAGGTAGCCTCCGCCGCTCTCGATACCGCTGCTCTGAATCTGTCGTTCACGGAAATCCGTTCGCCGATCTCGGGGCTGGTCAGCCGCGAAGAAGTGACCGCGGGCAACCTCGTTGCCGCCGGCCAGACACTGCTCACCACCGTGGTGTCCGTCGACAAGATGTACGTGGAGTTCGAAGGCGACGAGCAGGTCTACCTGAAATACGCATCGCTGGCTCGCAAGGGTGAGCTCGCGAACGCGCGTGATTCGGGGACACCCGTGTGGGTAGGCCTCGCCGATGAAGCCGGCACGCCGCACGAAGGCAAGATCGTGTTCATCGACAACGCGCTGGACCCGCAGACGGGTACGATTCGCGCCCGCGGTCTGCTGGACAACGCCGAACGCCGCTTCACACCGGGCCTCTTCGCTCGCGTGAAGCTCGTCGGCAGCGCCAAGTACGACGCCGTGCTCGTGAACGACAGTGCAGTCGGCACGGACCAGAACATTCGCTACGTGTTCGCGGTGGACAAGAACAACAAGGTTGAATACCGCGCCGTGAAGCTCGGCCCGCTCGTCGATGGCCTGCGTGTCGTGCGGGATGGCGTGAAGGAAGGCGAGTTCGTCGTGGTGAATGGCCTGCAGCGCGTTCGTCCGGGCATCGAAGTGGCGCCCCAGAAAGTAGCGATGGGTCCACGCAAGCCGGCTGACGGTGTTCTCGCGTTCAATGCGGAGTCGACGCGGTGAAACTCTCTCATTTCTTCATCGACAGGCCGGTCTTCGCGGCCGTCCTGTCCGCCTTCATCACGATAGCCGGCGCTATCGCGATGTTCCAGCTGCCGATCGGCGAGTACCCCGAAGTGGTACCGCCGTCGGTGGTGGTGCGCGCGTCCTACCCTGGCGCGAACCCTAAGGTGATTGCGGAGACGGTGGCCTCGCCCCTGGAGCAGGCCATCGTCGGCGTAGAGGACATGATGTACATGTCCTCGCAGGCCGCCATGGACGGCACGATGGTGCTGACGGTTACTTTCAAGATCGGCGCAGACGTCGATCGCGCGCAGGTTCAGGTGCAGAACCGCGTGGCCCAGGCGCTGCCGCGCCTGCCTCAGGAAGTGCGCGACCTCGGCGTCACAACGATCAAGTCGTCGCCGAACATCATGATGGTGGTGCATCTCACATCACCGGATAACCGTTACGACGCTCTCTATCTGCGCAACTACGCGGCGCTGAACGTACGGGACGTGCTCGCGCGCCTGCCCGGCATGGGTGAAGTGCGCACGTTCGGTTCGGGCGACTACTCGATGCGAGTCTGGCTCGACCCGGACAAGCTCGCCGTTCGCAACCTGACCACCGGCGATGTCATCGACGCGATCCGCGAGCAGAACCTGCAGGTCGCGGCGGGCCAGATCGGCGCGCCTCCCGGCCAGACCGCCGAATTCCAGGTCGCCCTGAATTCCATGGGCCGCCTGCAGGACGAAGATCAGTTCCGCGACATCGTGGTGAAGACCGGCGAGAGCGGGCAGATCGTGCGTCTCGGCGACGTGGCCCGCATCGAGCTCGGTGCGGCCGACTACGCGCTGCGCGGCATGCTCAGCAACAAGAACGCGGTGGCACTGCCCATTTCGCAGGCCCCGAACTCGAATGCCCTCGCGCTCTCGAAGAGCGTCCGCGCCACCATGGAAGAGCTCAAGAAGAGCTTCCCGGATGGTATCGAGTACACCATCATCTACGACACCACGGAGTTCGTGCAGCAGTCCATCGAAGCGGTGTTCCACACACTGCTCGAGGCCATCGCACTGGTGGTGCTGGTCGTCATTCTCTTCTTGCAGACGTGGCGCGCGTCGATCATCCCGTTGGTGGCGGTGCCGGTTTCCGTCATCGGCACGTTCGCGGTGTTGCTCGCGTTCGGCTTCTCTATCAATACGCTGTCTCTGTTCGGGCTGGTGCTCGCCATCGGCATTGTCGTGGACGACGCCATCGTCGTCGTCGAGAACGTGGAGCGTCACATCGCGGAAGGCCTGTCGCCTCGCGAAGCGACGCGCGTGTCGATGGACGAAGTCAGCCGCCCGATCATCGCGATCACGCTGGTGCTGTGTGCGGTGTTCGTGCCGGTCGCCTTCGTCAGCGGTCTCACGGGCGAGTTCTATCGTCAGTTCGCGCTGACCATCGCCATCTCCGCCGTGATCTCGGCCTTCAACTCGCTGACGCTGAGCCCCGCGCTCGCCGCCGCGCTGTTGAAGCCGCACAACGAACAGAAGGACTGGCTCGCTCGCGGCATGAACAAGGTGCTGGGCAAGCCGTTCGGCTACTTCAATAGAGGCTTCGAGCGAACCAGCAACGCGTATTCGCGCGGCGTGGTCCAGGTGCTTCGCAAAGGCGGCGTGGCGCTGGCGGTGTACGGTGGGTTGATCGTGCTCACGTACCTCGGCTTCGCCTCTGTTCCCGGCGGATTCATCCCCGCGCAGGACAAGCAGTATCTGGTCGCGGTGGCGCAGTTGCCGCCCGCGTCCTCCCTCGAGCGCACCGAGGAAGTAACTCGTGCCATCGGCAAGGCCGCCATGGAGCAGCCCGGAATCACAGGCAGCGTTCAGTTCGCCGGCATGTCGACGACTACGCTGAATGCGAGCCCCAGCAGCGCCATGGTGTTCTTCAAGCTGGATGAGTTCAGCAATCGCACGACCGCGGACAAGTCGATCATGGGGCTTGCGGGCGCCATGAATCAGAAGCTGAGTGCCCTCCAGGAAGCGTACATCGGTGTGTTCCCGCCGCCGCCCATCCAGGGCCTGGGAACGCTCGGTGGCTTCAAGATGTTCATCGAAGACCGTGGCGACCAGGGGTCCGAAGCGCTCTATGCCGTGACTCAGGAAGTTATTGCAAAGGCGTACAAGGAGCCTGCGCTCGCGGGTGTGTTCAGCTCTTATCAGGTGAACGTGCCGCAGCTCACCGTGAACATCGATCGCGTCAAGGCGAAGCAGCAGGGCGTGAAGCTCACCGATGTCTTCCAGACGATGCAGGTGTATCTCGGCTCGCTGTACGTGAACGACTTCAACCGCTTCGGCCGCACCTACCAGGTTGTGGCGCAGGCGGATGCACCGTTCCGTGCGCAGAAGGAAGACATCCTCAAGCTGAAGACCCGCAACGCGAACGGCGACATGGTGCCACTCGGTGCGTTGATCACCACCGAGCAGACCTTCGGGCCGGACGTGGTGAGCCACTACAACGGGTTCCGTGCCGCCGACATCAACGGTGGCCCGGCACCGGGCTACAGCTCCGGGCAGGCCGAAGCGGCGTTGAAGAAGATTCTGGACGAGACCCTTCCGCGTGGCATGAGCTACGAGTGGACGGACCTTTCGTATCAGCAGAACGCCACGGCCAGTACCACCAATCTCGTGTTCGCCCTGTGCGTGGTGTTCGTGTTCCTGGTGCTGGCTGCGCAGTACGAGAGCCTGAGCTTGCCTCTGGCCATCGTGCTGATCGTGCCGATGTGTCTGCTCGCTGCAATCAGCGGCGTGTTGCTGACGCATGGAGACAACAACATCTTCACGCAGGTGGGCCTGGTGGTGCTCGTGGGGCTTGCATGTAAGAACGCGATCCTCATTGTTGAGTTCGCCAAGCACATGCAGGACCAGGGTCACGACGTGAAGACGGCCGTGCTCGAAGCGGCGCGCCTGCGCCTGCGGCCCATCCTGATGACGTCGATTGCGTTCATCGCCGGGGTGGTACCGCTGGTGCTCGCAAGCGGTGCCGGTGCGGAGATTCGGCATGCATTGGGCGTGGTCGTGTTCTCGGGAATGATCGGCGTTACGTTCTTCGGCCTGCTGCTGACGCCTGTGTTCTATGTTCTGGTCCGTCGTTTTGGAAAGCGCGATAACGCCACCAAAGAGCCGGTACCGGCCGTGACGGGTGTAGTGGAGACGACGAGTCATGCGTAAGCCAACAACCTCAGAAACCAACACCCTGCGCGGTAAGGACTGGCAGAGCGGCGCCACTCGCGGGCTCGCCTTCCTCTTCGGCGTGCTCTGGCTTTCCGGCTGTGCGGTCGGCCCCAACTACGTGAAGCCCGACGTTGCCATCGAACAGAAGTTCGAGAGCGTCGAGCCCAACACCTACACGGAGGAAAATGCGGTCGCGCAGTTCTGGATGCAGTTCAACGATGAGACGCTGAACAAGCTGGTGGCGGATTCACTGGATGCGAACCACGACCTGCGTATCGCGCTCGCGCGCTTTGCCGAAGCCCGCGCGTCCCGCCGCGAATCGAAGTTTGATCTCGCGCCCACCATCACCGCATCGGGCGGTTACACGGAACAGCGGCCGGATGCGCAAAGCCGGCAGGCACTGCCCGGCGGCGAAGCCAAGCTCTATGACGCAGGGTTCGATGCATTCTGGGAGCTGGATTTCTTCGGCCGCATTCGCCGGAACATCGAAGCCGCCAGCGCAGATGCGCAGAGCGCGGAAGCGAACCTGCGAAACGCGCAGGTCGTCGTCATCGGAGAGGTGGCCCGTACTTACTTCGAGCTGCGCGGGCAACAGAGCCAGCTCGATGTCGCTCGCCGCAACGTAGAGAACCAGCGCACCACGCTGAATCTCACCAAGGTTCGCCTCGACGCCGGCCGTGGCACAGAGCTCGACACATCGCGCGCGCAGGCGCAGTTGAGCGCCACGCTGCGAACCATCGGCCCGCTCGAAGCGGCGGTGGCGCGATCCATTCATAGTTTGAGTGTGCTGACAGGCCGGGAACCGACGGCGTTGACACCCACTCTGAGCACACCGCAGGCCCTCCCCGCGTTGCCTCAGGTCATCGCCGTCGGCAATCCCGCAGATCTGCTCCGTCGCCGGCCCGACATCCACGCCTCCGAACGCGACCTCGCCGCGTCCACAGCCCGCATCGGCATCGCCGTGGCGGACCTCTTCCCGAAGGTGACGTTCACCGGCTCGCTGGGCTACTCGGCGGTCAATTCCGGCGACCTGGGCGAGGCCGGCACCGGCACGCGACTTATTGCGCCGGGCATCTCCTGGGCGGCCTTCGACCTCGGCCGGGTCCACACGCGCATCGTCGGCGCCCGCGCCCGTACGGAGGCGTCGCTGGCTACCTACCAGCAGACGGTTCTGCGTGCGCTTCAGGAAACCGAAGACGCCCTGGTCACCCACGCCCGCCAGCGCGAAAGCCTTGAATATGCGGCGGAAAGTGCTCAGGCCAGCAACACCGCGGCGCGCCTCGCCCATGCCCGGTTCGATGGCGGCATCGTGGATTTTCTCGAAGTACTCGACGCCGAGCGTACCCAACTCGAGGCAGAAGACCGCCTCGCCCAGAGCCGCACCGACACGGCCACGAGCCTGATTGCGGTCTACAAGGCCCTGGGCGGGGGCTGGCAGGAGGCGCCGTTCCCACATCGGGTTCCGCTGGCGGCTGTCTCCTCCAGATCGCGCTAGACTCCGGCGTCTGAGGCTTCTCGAGAGACAACCATGAATGCCAACGCGATAGCGGCCCTTGCCGACAACGACGTGGACGCCGATTCCGCCAACGACACCGCCGTGATCGAAGTCGAGGATCTGGCCGATCCGTCCGGCCTCGATCTCGATGGCAAGTGTGCGGACGCAGCTCGCGCCAGCGCAGCCAAGCTCTCGCAGATGTACGAATCTCTGCAGCGCCGGGAGCGGCTTCTCGCTGCCTCCGCGAACGCCAGCCGCATGCTGCTGGAAGCGTCGGACGTCATGGCTGCAGTCCCGCATGTGCTCCGCCAGCTCGGTGAAGCGGCGACGGTCGATCGCGTCAATTTGATGCTCACGCAGATCGGCCCCTCCGGCGAGAAGCTGCTGGTGGTCGCTAGCGAGTGGGTAGCGGAAGGTGTGGTGCCCCATCTCGGTCACCAGACTATGGGCAGCTACGACGAACGCGATTTCGCGCGCGAGTGCGCGGAGCTTCGCGCCGGCCGTTCGGTCTGCATCATCAAGGAAGGCGCGCGTGAAGAGGTTTGCGGGTGTGCGCTCGAAGGCGTGGGCACCAAGACCAAGGCGATCGTGCCGATGTTCATCGATGGCGAGTATGTCGGCGTCGTAGGGTTCGACAGCACGCGCCAGCTGCGCTCCATCGATTCGGCAGAGCTGTCTGCCCTGGAGATGTCCGCCGGCATCATCGGCGCGGCCCTCCATCGCGAACGGCTGGTGGATGCCGTGCGCCGTGAGCGCGAACGCGCCGCTGAAGAGCGCGTGGCGGAGCTTGCGAAGGCGAATGCTTCCATCCGCGGCAATCTCGAGCGGCTCGCGAGCGAGCCAGACTTGCAGAGCTTCATGCGGCATCTGCTGCTCGAGGCCACTCGCCAGCTCGATGCGGCGGGCGGCACGGTGGTCCTGTTGAAGGACCCCCTGCAGGAATGGCGAATCACAGCCTATGTGCAGGATGGCGAGATCGTGGACCAACCCACGTTCCCGATCAGCATTCCGTGTAACCAGGCCAAATTCGATGCGCGGCTTCGCGCACAGCGCGTGCCGGTGTATCTGGATTTCGACGTGCCCGAAGACGCGGACTGCGTTTGGCCCGGCACGTTGGGTACCAAACGTGAGAATCGCCTGCAGCGCATGTTTGTGTTGCCGCTGGTGTTTGGCGAGCGAACCATGGGTTGCATCGGCCTCACGTTCCGGCACCGGGAACCGATCAGCCCGCAGGCCACTGAGTTGCTCGTCGCGCTCGGCCAGCAAGCCACCCTCGCCATCGAGCTCACGCGGCTCGCGTATGCGGGCAAGACCGCCGCGGTGCTCGTCGAGCGCAATCGCATCGGCCAGGAAATTCATGACGGCCTGGCGCAGGCCTTCACCGGCATCCTGATGCAGCTCGGCGCTGCTGAAGAAATGAAAGGGTTCACGCGCGGGTCGCCACTTTCAACAGTGTTCGGCCGTATCCGGGATCTGGCGAAAGAAGGTTTGACGGAAGCGCGCCGCTCGGTGCTGGCGCTGCGCCCGGAAGAAACTCGCCGCGGCAGCCTGACGGTGGCGCTCGCTCAGCTCGCGGAACGCTCCACGGTTTCCGGTCGAGTCACTTGCACCTTCGAAGGCGGCGCCATTGCAACGGGCCTGCCCCCGGAGCATGAGCACGCCCTGCTGCGCATTGCGCAGGAAGGCGTCAGCAACGCGGTTCGGCACGGCAACCCCACCACGGTGCGCATCGTGCTGAAGGAAGAGCCCACGAGTTGGGAGCTGCTGATCATCGACAACGGCATCGGCATGGAAGAAGGGCCGGAGCTGTGCGCGAAGATGGGCTTCGGGCTCGACAACATGCGCGAGCGCGCGCGTGCCATCGGCGGCGAATGGCTCATGAACAGCAAACCGGGCGAAGGCACCTGCATCGGCGTACGCGTGCCAAAGCGCAAAGTAAACTGACATGGCCGCTGCTCCGAAAATTCGTGTGATTCTCGCGGACGATCACCCGGTAGTGCGCGATGGCCTGGCCGCCATCGTGAACCAGCAGCCAGACATGATGGTTGTCGCCGAAGCGGGCGACGGTGAGGAAGCAATCACGCTGTTCGAGCAGCACTCGCCGGACGTCATGGTGCTGGACCTGCGCATGCCCAAGCGCGATGGCGTGGCAGTGGTTCAGTACGTGATGGAGAAGCACCCGAAGGCGCGGCTGCTGATCATGACCACGTTCGACGGCGACGAAGATATTTTCCGCAGCCTGAGCCAGGGTGCGAAGGGCTACATTCTCAAGGACGCACCGCGCACTGAGATTCTGTCGGCAATCCGCGCCGTCAGCGAAGACCGGCCGTATACCTCTTCCTCAATTGCCGCGAAAGCGCTCCAGCGCATGGGCAAGCCGAGCCTCACACAGCGTGAGATGAGCGTGCTTCAGGAAATCGCCCAAGGCCGCAGCAACAAGGACATTGCTCGCCGCCTCAGCATTACTGAAGGCACGGCGAAGACTCACGTTAAATCCATTCTCACCAAGCTCGACGCCATCAGCCGCACGGAAGCGGTGGCTGTTGCGCATAAGCGTGGGTTGATTCATCTCTAGATTGCAGCGCTGGCGGATCACGCTGGCGTGGCTCGCAGTGAGTGTTGAGCCTGCGGGAATTCTCACCGCCTGAGCTGCAGAATTTCGCAGCTACCCTTCCTCGGTGACGCGCAAGAATATTTGCGAATAAAGCGCTCGGCATCGCGCTGCGGAGGCTTGTCTTCGAAAATGTCGGCGCGTAATTTTCACGCGCATGGATATTCAAGAAGAGATCAGAGCAGCGTTCGAGCGGCTGTCAGCCGAGGAGCGTGCCGCTCTATTAGCCTCGCTTCAGGCCTTTCAAGACAAGCATCTTCGCGTCGCCGAGCCACACGCGTTCTACAGACCGTCGAAGCACTCCTCGATGACCGTCGAGGAATACTTGAAGTTCGAGGACCAGTCGCAGATTCGTCATGAGTACGTCGATGGCGAGATCTTCGCCATGTCCGGCACGACAAAGAATCACAGTCGGATCATCCACAGCCTGCGCGATGCGATCGCTCCCCGACTCCAAGGCGGCCCCTGCGAAGCGTTCACATCAGATATAAAGGTGCGCTTGCAAGTCGACCGAAAAGACTTCTACTACTACCCGGACCTGGTCGTCGAATGCGGGCAACGTGGAATCGACATGAATCAAGTTACCGATCCAACGCTGATCGTCGAAGTGTTGTCACCCTCCACCGAAGCCACGGATCGACGAGAGAAGGCGACGAACTATCGGCGCATTCCTTCTCTGGAGGAATACGTGCTGGTTTCGCAGCGCTCGTACGAGGTGACTATCTATCGACGCGCGGATCATTGGGTGCCAGAGATTCTCACTGAGCCAGACGATGTCGCGGAGTTTCGATCGATTGAGCTGCCGCTGCCGTTGGCGCAAATCTATGCTGAGGTTTTCTAAGAGCCCTCAATTGCCGGGCGGCTGGGAGGGGGAAGCAAGCTCAGCGAAGAGCGCGACAGTCCAAGGGTGGGCCAATCCAAGAAAGCGCCACCCAAGAGGCGGCTAGTCGTTCAGATCCCGCCCCGGAACGCTCAGCCAGTCCGGATCGGGCAAATGCGCAAACGCTTCCCGCAGCGCCTCGCTCCACCGCGAGCGGATGCCGCGGAAGTATTCGTTTTCGGAATCGATGCTCATGTGCCGCTGCACGCCGAACTTGTCGCGCTTAACGACCACGAGGTCCAGCGGCAAGCCCACCGAGAGATTCGAGCGAATGGTGGAATCCATCGACACCAGCGCGCACTTCATCGCCTCGTTCAGGCTGCTGGTCCGGCGCAACACGCGATCGATGATCGGCTTGCCGTACTTCGATTCGCCAATCTGGAAGTAGCTGGTATCCGCAGTGGCTTCGATGAAATTGCCGGCGGAGTAAATGCTGAACAGCCGCGGCACTTCACCCTTGATCTGCCCGCCGAGCGTGATGCTGGCATTGAAGTCGACGCCGAATTCCCTCAGCGCGTCCGCATCCCGCCGATGCAGCTCGCGCAGTGCCTCGCCTACGCAGCGCGCAGCCTCGAAGAGGCTGGGCACGTTCATGAGGTTCGGCTTCTCGCCGCCGCGTTCGATGCCATCCCGCAGAATGCTGAACACGGTCTGGGTGATGGCCAGGTTTCCCGAGCTCTGCAGCACCAGCACGCGTTCGCCGGGCTTTTGCAGCACCGTGGTCTTGCGGAACGTGGCGATTTGATCCACCCCCGCGTTGGTACGGGAGTCCGACAGGAACACCAGGCCGGTGTCCAGCAACATGGCCACGCAATAAGTCATTGATCGGAAGCTTTCGAGACCGTGACGTCGATGTCCATCATCTCATGCCCGCCCCCACGGCGAACACCCCGCACGGGTGCGGCGTCCAGATAGTCCCGGCCCACGGCCAGGCGGCAGTGATGCATGCCGTTGCCGGTGGGCTCGTCATGCGTGATGTCGATGCCGAGCCACGACCTGGAGTCTTCGATCCATGCGTCGACCCACGCGTGGCTGGCGGCCGTGCCGCCTTCTTCGCCGTCGCCGGTATAAAGATACCC
>JBDTUL010000177.1:0-10453 GCA_040007735.1 Gammaproteobacteria bacterium
TTGATTGAAGCAGCGGCCGACGACCGAGCTGGTGCTCAGGTTGTTGATCACGTCATCGATCTTGATGTGGTAGTAGTCCACCGACACATTGAGCCGGGGCCGCCGTTCGAAGGATTGTTGGACGTGCTCGTGATCGAGGGAACGAGTTGCGGGAGAGTGTTGAGTACGGTTTCGACCTGTACTTCGCCCGACATCTTGAAGGTATCGGCGTCGACAGTGACCACGGGGCTCGGTGCCTCGAAGTCCTGCCGGACGATGCGCGAGCTCGTCACCGTGACGGTATCGACCCGCGCGTCCTGCGCGTGAGCCGGCAGGCTTGCGCTCGCGGCAACGGCACTCATCAACAATGTATGTCGCACGATGCGGGCGACTTGCGAGTTGAACTTCATGAAGAATTCTCCCCAAACGTTCCGAATTGTTTTGTTGGGCAGCGGGTGGCGCTTCTGCATCCCCCGGCAGCCTCCGTGCTGGAGCGTGCTGACTTGGAGACCCAGCTATGGTTCTGCTGCGTTGCGGCAAGCTGTAACAATCACGTCGCGGCGTGGGAAGCTAAATTGGCTTAAAAGAGACATTGGTTACGCAGGGCCAAAGTCCGGGTTTTGGTGATTAGCAGCTCGAAATCTGGGATAAGAGACGTTTCAGGGATGATCTGCAGAGGGGATGTAGCGCTGAGGCAACACAATTGCGCAACCTAGGTGCGCCGCACCACGAGAGCGCCGGTCCTGCCGGAAATAGGGGCATGGAGCGGGCTGCGGTCGGCGGCTGACTTTTGCGTGTGGCCTGAGTTCTACGCATGGCATCCCTGCGGCGTTGGCCGGATCCGCGCCGACTTACTGTTATTCAGTGAGTACCGGGCCCAAGGGGATTTTCATGAAGAGTCATAGTGTTGTCAGTTGCGTAGCCGGCGTCCTTGCCGGTGCCATGCTGATGTTTGCGGGAGTTACCCAGGCGGCGGATAGCCCGGAGGGCCCCACGCGATCCACGTCCCAGCCGCTGGTGCTGGGCACATTGGTCAGTCCGGAAGATCAGGAACAATCTGGATTGGTGACGGTGAGCAGGCCGGGCGGCACCTGCAGTGGTTCGCTGTTGAGAAACAACTGGGTGATCACTGCCGCTCACTGCATAGATACGCGCGACCCGGCGACTCCGGGACAGTTCATTACGGCACCCGAGAACAGCATCACGCTGACCGCGAACTGGAAGAAGGGCGCGCAGGTGCGCCAGTCGATGCGCATTATTTCTTTCCGGCCGATGGATGTTGCCATCGTCCGCGTCGCAGATGTTTTCTATGGGCGAGAGGGGGGATACAACAGGGATGTTTATCGAGGGGCCCTCGTGTCCGTGAATGTCGCAGCTTACGGGCGCGGCATCACGCAGTTTGCACAGGGCGTCGGCGCGAGCGCCATGCCGTCGAGCGGCGATGGCCTGTATCGCACGGCCAACTTCAGCACTAATTCGGAGACCGGTAAGGGAGGGGATCATCTGGTCTGGTTTCCCACACCCACCGGTTCGACCATCGCCGGTGGCGATAGCGGCGGACCCTCATTTGTAAATACTGTTGCAGGCGATCTTCTTTTCGGTGTCCACGCGAGGTCCAACAGCCCGTGTCTGGTGGGGCAATCATGCCCTCAATCGGACCAATGGACCTGGGCCGCCGCGACGACGCAATTTGCGGATGCGCCGATTGCCCCGCTGTGGGATGAGATCAACCGCTACCTGGGTGCGTTCGTCGCGCCGGCTGGCTTCATCGGCACGTTTTCTCAGTCCCCGCCCAACTATCAGCCCATGTGGATCTATGGCATTCGCGCCAACGGCGAGCTGCTCTGGTATCGCAAGGACGGGAGCGCTGCGGCGTGGCAGGGCCCGAAGAAAGTCGGCACGGGCTGGGGTGGTTTCAAAGACGTGATTCCCGCGGGCGGCAACACTCTCTATGGCCTGACGAACGACGGCAAGCTGGTGTGGTATCGGCACGATGGCTTCAACGACGGCAGTTTCGCATGGTCGCCGCCAGTTGAAGTGGGCAGTGGCTGGACCTTCGCGCGCATATTTTCAGGCGGTCAGGGCATTGTCTACGCGATAGCAAACGATGGCACGCTGGTCTGGTACAAGAACAACGGCCCCGATCACGGCGTTCGCAGTTGGCAACCCGCCAGAGTCATCGGCAACGGGTGGGGCAGTTTCAGAAACGTTTTCTCCACCGGTCAAGGTGCGATCTACGCCGTGCGCAACGATGGAAGTCTTTTGCTCTATCGGCACGATGGCTACGCAACCGGCGAACCGCGATGGCAAGAACCTCGCTTCGTCGGCTCAGGTTGGAACTCGTTCACCAAAATCGTTCCGAGCAGCGATGGTGTGATTCTGGGGATTCTTCCTAACGGCAAACTGCTCTGGTTCAAGGACGGTCGTCCAGCTGGCAACGCCATCGGGCGGGTCGTACTCACGGGTCCGCAACCGCCTCCCAGCCCGGCGCAGGCGATGCAGTCGATCTGCGATGCTGCGCTGAATGCTCGCGCGCGAAACAGCCCCGCGACGCCATCTCTGGAAAACCAGTGCCGTGCATTCCAGGCAAGCTTCGTCCCGGTTGACGCTCAGACCCTGGCCACACTTGCCGCCAAAGGGCCGGCGATAGCGAACGCAGATCCGCTGTTCACGGAGCTGCGCAATCGACAACCGGGTCCCGCTCGAGACGGGTTCGATATCGGAATGGCCGCGGCCGAGGGGCAGACTGCGCCCGGACCCGGCAAGCAGCGCATCCATGACTCGTTGGCTCCGAATCAACGGCCAGGATTTGAGTTCGCGGTTGCCTTGGCAATGGAACGAAACAGAAACGCTGATCTGGCCGCGCGCGGATCGGCGATTGCCAGAGCGGATCGGATGGTGGCGGAGACCCGCACCAGCGATCCAGACGTCTTCTACTGGCTGGGGTTTGATATCGCGACCGGACTCTACGGCCCCGCAAATCTGGGTGCGCTCGGTTATACCGCCACCGGGCCCGGTGCTTACAAGATTCGCGATTCGTTGAGCGCTCCCGGGCAAAGAGGGTTCAATGCCGCGGTATATTTCCATCTGGGCGTGACGTCCAATCCCCTGCTGACAACCGGGCAGGGGCCCGTCGAAATCGGCAGCGGCTGGCAGGACTTCGGAAAAGTCACGGCCCTGCTTGCCGAAGCGCCGCAGGTGGTTCGTTAGTGGCGCAAGATGTAGTGCACTATGACCGGTCCCGATCAACCTGACGATGGCTTCGGATCCGAACTTCGCAAACGCGCGAGCCCGCGTTTCGCACAAGAGCAGCGGCGACGGAGCCTGGGGGCTGGCCTTCTGGGCATAGGGATGGGACTGGTGATTCTGGCGGTCGGCATCGACTCCATGCGAACCGGAAAGTGGGTTGTTTACGGTCGCGAGATGACCGGCGTGGAGTTGCCGGGTTGGGCGGTGGTGCTGGCTGCCCTTTTCATCCTGTTCATCAGCGGTTGGGTCATCGCGCGCTTCGCCAGGAACACTTGAGACGTGGAGCCCTTCATGAGCGTGGCAAGACGAGGCTGGGTTTCCAGGCAAGTGCGCGCGATCTGTGTGGTTGGCGTGTCGATCGCCACACCGCTCGCGCACGCTGCGGCTTCCCCGGACATCCCAATCGTACCGGGCGTCACGTTCGTCATGGCGGTCAGCAACGCAGCCTCGCCGCCACAGAAAGGCACGCTCGATCACCTTGCACAGGGTGACTACGAAACAGTGGTGACGATTACCGCGGTGAGCGATGAAGGGATCAGCCAGAACGCATTCATCGACGGAGTCGATGAATCCGGGGTGCACCAACAGTCAACTATTCCGCGGAAGGTGCTCAAGACTGACCTTGCGAATTCGCATCTGCAGATCTTCGGTTTCTATTCGACGGATCCGCTGGTCGTAACGGGATCGACGGCATTGGGCCCATCGCTGGCCATCGTGCAGGAGCTGCTCGAAAAGGGCAGGTCGGCGTATTCGTTCCGAAATTTCTCGACCCTCCCGACGATCTCGGGCACGTTGGTCCGCAGCGAAGCGGCCAACGTGAAATTTCCGGTGCTGCTGAATGGGCAGCGCGTCGAGCTGAATGCCATTCATGCCACCGGGCAAATGGCGTTGGGAAGCGCAACGAGGCCGTTCGAGCAGTTCATTCTGGCCCAGCTGCAGTATCCAATCTCGCTACGCATTGCCTATGGTCCGCGCGGTGGGGCCTTCCCCTTCAAAGCGGACTTTGCTCGCGAGGTCGTGCGCATCGATTTTCCGGTGCAGCAGGCGTCCGCACTGGCGGAAGTCTTGGCGAAGAACTGCCGCGTGGAAATACCGGGAATCTATTTCGACTTCAACGAGGCGACACTCAAGGCGCAGTCGAAGCGCGCGCTGCAGGACGTTGCGACCGTGCTGGGCAAACAGCCGAAACGTCATGTCAGCATCGAGGGGCACACCGATAACATCGGCAGTGCACAGTACAACGACGATCTGTCAGCCCGGCGCGCGGCGACTGTGAAAGCTGCGCTCGTGCAGGATTTCAAGATCGACCCTGCAACGATTTCAACGAAAGGCTTCGGCTTGCGTCGGCCGGTGGAGACCAATGAGACGCTTGCAGGGCGTGCGCGGAATCGCCGCGTCGAACTGGTGCGAGAGTGCGCCGACGGGAGGTGACCGACGTGCTCAGGCAGTGGCGCCGTGGTAATAGTTGAGCATTCCACCGAGACGCTGGCGCCGATGCATCGGCTGAGATGGCGCGATGGCAGGTGCGGGCCGCAGGCGATGGTTTTCGAGTCCCTGATGATTGGGATCGGCGTGCTGAAGCCCCTTCGGGACAGGGATTCGCGGTTCGGCAAGAAGCTGGCTAAAGCAGTCTCGATGCTATTCGGCGGCCGGCAGCCGGCGGTCGAACAGCACGAACAGTACGACGAACGCCAGCAGCGGAATCGTTCCGGCAGCGATGAATGGTGGCGCATAGCCGAAGTGATCGAGCGCCCAGCCGGTCAGCATGGTGAAGAGCATTCCGCCGACACCTGCACCCATTCCGCTCAGGCCCACTACCGACCCCACCGCGTTCCTCGGAAACGCATCGGCGCAGAGGGACATCATGTTGGGCGCCCAGAGGCCGAAGCCGAACATGGCCAGGCTGATGCCGACGAAGATGACGACGATGTTCAAGTCGAAGGCGGCGACGGTTCCGGGCACCATCAACAGCATGCCGATCAGCATGATCGTGAGGCGCGCGGCGAGAACGTTCATCCCTCGCCCGCACAACACGTCCGATAGCATCCCGCCGATGACGATGCCGACCCCCTGCGCGGCAAAGGGGATCCAGGCATATCTGCCGATCTCCACCGGCGTGAAACCGGCGTGGCGCGTAAGATATTCCGGAATCCAGAAATAATAGAACCATACCCACGGATCGGCGAGCAGGCGGGCAGCGATAACCGCCCAGACGTTGCGCGATCGAAGCAGGCTTGCATAGGAAATGCGAGCCGGCGGTGCGGCGCTGCTCGATGCAGCGTCGCCGATGTGACGCAGTTCTTCCGCCGTGACCGCCGGATGCGCTTGCGGCAGTTGATAGAGCAGCAGCCAGGCTGCCAGCCAGGCGATGCCAGTGAGACCGGTGAGGATGAAGGCCCAGCGCCAGCCCAGCGCTACACCGATCCACGCGACGATCGGCACCGATACGACTAGCCCTGCGCTGACGCCTGCGCTCCAGAGACCGGTGGCGAGGCCGCGCTCCTTGCGCGGGAACCACTCAGAGACTGCTTTGACGCAGGCCGCCCAGCTACCTGCCTCGCCGACCCCAAGCAGAAAGCGACAGACCGCGAACGAGGCGACGCTGTTGCCAACGGCGTGCAGCATGGCTGCGAGCGACCACCACGCCATGATCAGCGCGAAACCCCTGCGCGTGCCGATGCGATCGATCAGCCAGCCGGCCACCGGCTGCATGAAAGTATAAGCCAGCAGGAACGCGCTCAGTATGGACGCGTAGCCAGTGTTGCTGATGCCGAGACCGTCGCGCAGTGTCGGAGCGAGAATGGTCAGCACCTGTCGGTCGACGTAGCTGATCGTAGTGGCCGCGAACAGCAGGAGTACGATGATCCATCTGAAGTTCGGACTCTTCCTCACAGCGCGCTCGCTTGCCGGAACCTCGGCTATCTTAGCGAATGAGAGCGCGCATGAGTCCTGCGTGTCGAGTCAAAGACACCGCACCGCCTCGCCTCGTTGCGCTCCATGCAACGAAGTTCGCCCGGTCTTCACATTGACCGTCCCAGGACCCGCTTCGATAATGCTCAGGGACAACTGCACGGAGACAGGAATGATGCAAGTAAAGTCAGTCCGGCCGTTGGAACGGCGTCGCTTCATTCGCGACAGCGTGTGCCTTGCCACAGCTGGGGCGCTGACAGGCGGGCAGGCCGGCGCAGAGACCTCCGCAGTGCCCTCGCCGAAGTTGCCGTTCTCCAATCTGAAACCGCAGCTGCCGATCAACATCCGCGCCGACGCGTACGGGCAAACCGCTCTGAATCTTTCGAGGCTGGCGGCGATGACTACGCGCTGCAAGCTCGACGTCCCCTACGGCGCCGGCGAGGCGCAGCGGCTGGACATCTACATGCCGCAGGATCGGTCCGCCAGGGGCCTGCCGGTGTTCATGAACATTCACGGCGGCGGCTGGACGCACGGGTATAAGGAGTGGATGGGCCTGAACGCGCCGGCGATCACCCAGTTTCCCGCCATCTACGTGGCCATCGAGTACGGACTCAGCCCGACGCAGCGTCACCCCAAACTGCTGCACGACTGTCTCGAGGCGGTGGCGTGGGTCTACAAGAACGTGGCGAGCTTCGGCGGCGATCCGCAACGGCTCTTCATCGGCGGGCACTCCGCCGGCGCGCATCTGTCCGCGCTGACGACCGTGCGTCGCGACCTGTTCGCGAAGTACGGGTTGCCGCAGGATGTGATCAAGGGCTGTCTACCCTACAGCGGCGTCTATGATTTCCGTGACATGGTGACTTATGGGCAGCCGGCAACGGGCGGGCCCGACGAAACCCTGCTGGCCAGCAAGGCCGACGCCGGCGATGCCTCGCCGATCATGTTCCTGGAGAATCTGCGCACACCGTTCTTCGTGACCTGGTCCGAGAACGACAACGTACTCTGCAAAGCCCAAAGTCCCCCTTTCCTGCTGGCACTGCGTGAGCACGGCGTGCGCGCCGAAGGGCATATGTTCCCCCTGTTCGACCATTTCTGGATCCACGTGGATCAGCAGAATCCCGCCAACCTCTGGACGCGCACCCTGCGCAACTGGATGACGGGAGATCCGCGCACGGCCGTCGTAGGCTGAAGACCGATCACCAGCAGTGCAGGGCGATGTCCAGGACCGAGCGCAGGCGATTGCGCATACGGTTAGTGTCCGCTTCAGCTCCCCGATGAGATCGTCGTTGGTGCCCATGCGTGCACTGCGCGATGTCAGTGCTCTATTTCCGCGAACGTTTCTCGTTCCGGTCGATGGAGTGTGCCGTCCTTGACGATCAGGACGATGCAATGCTCGATCACTGACAGATCCTGCAACGGATCGCCGTCGACTACGACCATGTCGGCAAGCTTGCCGGCGGTGATGGTGCCAAGATCTTTCAGTACACCCTGCATCTGCGCGGGGCGCAGCGTGGCGCTCTGTATCGCTTCCATCGCCGTCAGGCCCGCCTCGTGCAGATTGCGAATCTCCCGCAACAAAGGGCTATGCACGTTGAGAGGTGAGCCGGCATCGGTCCCGGCGATGAGTTGCTCGCGGCCGCCGGCCTCGATGAAGTGGCGCAGCTTGCGCTTCGCCGTCTCGACCCGTTGTGCCGCACCGATGCCCCAGGGAATCGATGCCGGGCTTAGCCAGGTGCTGCGCAAGTGTTCGTAGATGTCCGCCGGGAATTCCCGCTTGAAGCGCGGATGATCCAGCAGGCCGGGAAAGCTCAGCGCGCGCGCATACGACTGGCGCATCTCGATCGTCGGCACGATATAAGGGCCACGCAGAATGTTGGCCATCGGTCCGGTGCCCGTGGGTTTCGCGCCTCGTACGAGCAGGCGAATATCATCCTCCGAATAGTCGGACAGGGCATCGGCGGTGAAAACGTGGTGCAGTCGATCCACGCCGGCTTCGACTGCGGTTCGATACGCTAGGATGTGCCGCACATCCGCATCGACTCCGATGCCGGCTGCATGGGCTGCAGCGGTGACTTCGCGCAGTATCTCGACATCCCAGAAGCCATAGACCTTGATCTGGTTGACGCCGCGCGCGATCAGCCGTTCGACTGTTTCGCGCGCCTCTTTGGCCGAACCGACGGTGTTCGGCAGGTTGCGTGGCATCCGCGGATCGCTGCTTCGCTGCCTGAGAATCGGTCCCGCCAGATACAGCCGCGGGCCCACGGCGCGCCCCGCTTCGATGTCGGCGCGCAGTGCGAGCTGTTCATCGAGCGGTCCGCCGGTGTCACGAAAGGTGGTGATGCCGGATAGCAGCGAGATACGCGCGACGGCGCCCATGACTTCCTTGGCGCGGGAGGCGAACTTGTCAGGAAATTCATCGGGATCGCCTTCGCCGATATGAATCAGGTGGCCGTGCGATTCCCACAGGCCGGGTAGCAGCGTCATGCCGCTGACATCGATCGTGCGCGCTCCTTGCGGAATGGTCACTGATTCCACCGTACCGACTGCTTCGATCCGGTTGCCTCTGACCACGACGACGGCGCGTTCGACAGGCAGGCCTCCGTAACCGTCGATTACGCGGCCGCCCACGAACGCCATGAGATTTTGCGTCGGAGATTCGGCGGCCGGTGCCGCCCCTGCGAACGACAGCAGCAACGGGATCAAAAAGCACCTGGCGCGAGCGCTCATTGTTGCGCACCTCAATAATCAGGACATTGGCTGACAAGGGTACTCCCGTTCGCCTCAGGCACGGCGGTACGCGCCGCTGCGTTTCGTTGCGCAGGCCGCAATAGTACGGGCCGGCTCGAGGGCTCGACAACGTTGCGCGGGAGACAACAATCCAAGGCAGCTAGCTACGCAGTCCTTCTCATAGAATCGTTGCCAACAGGCGCGGACGGTCAGCCGGGGCGTAGTGAGCCGATTTCGATCCACCATGATTGAGCGGAGGTTGAATGAAAACCGCGAGCGAGTCATTGGCAGCAAAACTTCCGAGTCCAGTTGCAGCGGCCGTTTGCCTGATCCTCGCTGCCGGCACGGCCTCGGCTCAGGGCATTGAGGAAGTCACCGTAACGGCGACCAAGCGCGGCGCGACTCTGCTCGAGGATACGCCGCTGTCCGTGCAGGCGATCGGCGGCAAGAGCCTCGCAGAGGCTGGAGCGCTGGATTTCGACGACTACATGCGGCAGGTGCCGAGCCTCTCCATGGGTGACAACGGGCCCGGTGACAAACGCATCGTCATGCGTGGCGTGAGCGCAACCGGCGATGGCACCGTCGGCCTGTACTTCGATGAGATCGTCGTCACCGGCTCGAGCCTGGGAGATGACGGCGGCAAGCAGCCCGACATCAAGCTGTTCGACATGGACCGTATCGAAGTGCTGCGCGGGCCGCAGGGAACAACCTTTGGATCGAGCTCCCTGTCCGGCACGATCCGCTGGCTGCCGAAGGCCCCGGATTACACGAAATCCGCGGCCGAGGTCGGTGTCCGGGTCCAGTCGCTGAAAGAGTCCAACGACATCGGGCACCAGTTCGATGCCATGTTGAACATTCCGTTGAGCGATAGACTCGCGCTGCGAATCTCGGGTCTGCGCGCGGTGGTTCCGGGTTACATCGACAGCCGGTTCGGCAACGATTTCGACAAGGAAGACACCACCGCGGTTCGGGTAATGCTGGGCTGGAAGATCAGCGACAGCCTGGAGTTGTCGCTCCTCGCGATGAGCCAGGACATGCACCTCGACGGCCGCACCAGCTTCAGCACAGCGGAGCTCACTCTTCTGAACAGCCCGACACTGAGGGGCGGGCCGTTGCCATCGCGGTACTACACGAGTGACCACGCCCGCTCCAGCCGTGACGACAACATCGACATGTACAGTGCCAAGCTCGTCTTCAACAAGGATTGGGGCACGATCACCGCCGCGTCGTCGCTCTTTGATCGCTACTCGGGCTACGTGCGTGATGCGAGCGCGGCGGCCGAGGTGCTCAGCGCTGGCCGTCTGCACGCCGATTCAACCGGAATCTCGCTCATCGGCGGCACAGACAACTTTCCGAAGACGTGGATTCGCAGTAACGAGCTCCGCTTCAGCTCGAACTGGTCCGGTCCGCTTCAGGTGCTCGTTGGGGGTTTCAATCAGAACGAAGACCGCAACGACGGCTCCTTCTGGGACGCGGCGGACCCGACCACCGGACTGCCGGCAGAAAACCCCGTGTTCCTGTCTCGCACCTCGGTCACGCAGCTCGACCAGAAGGCGTTCTTCGGTGAGGTGACCTGGAAGGTGACCGA
>JBDTUL010000178.1:0-10444 GCA_040007735.1 Gammaproteobacteria bacterium
CACCCTTCCCTTGTTTCAGAAATGCGTTGCGCGCCACCGCCTGGGTGAGCAGGAACAATGCGGTCACATTGAGGTCGATGACCTTGTTCCAACCCTCGAGGGGATAGTCTTCTGCGCGCGCACCCCAGGCCGTGCCCGCATTGTTCACAAGGATGTCGATGCGCCCAAAGCGCCCGAGAACGCTCTCGGTCAAGCCGGCAACTGCCTCGGGTGTACTCAGGTCGGCAACAAAGCCAACGGCCGTGCGGCCCGCCGCGCTGAGCTGCTCAACCACGGCGTCGAGATCTTCCTTCTTGCGTGCAACAAGTGCGACCGCGGCACCAAACTCAGCGAGCGCGGTCGCAATCTGCAAGCCCAGCCCTCGCGAGCCGCCCGTAACAATCGCCACCCGCCCGGTGAGGTCGAACAGGTTGGTGAGAACTCTCGAGGTAGACGGCATCGATTCTGTCCTTCTAAAGCTTCAGATGCGATGGACGAGACGCGCCAGGTGCTGAGCGCTGGGTTTCATCTTCCGGATGAAAGTATCGCGATCGACAGCCACCAATCCAAAACGCTGGCCATATCCCTGCGTCCATTCGAAATTGTCGAGTAGCGACCAGTAGATGTAGCTTCCGACGTTGATCCCATCACTCAGGCATCGCTCGACCTCAGCGACGCTGGCATCGAGCCAGGCGATGCGACGCGCATCGTCGTCGGTGGCGATGCCGCTTTCGGTAACGAAGATCGGCTTGCTGGTCTTGCGCGCGGCGAGGCGAATCACATCACCGAGCGCCTGCGGATAATACTCGTATCCCGCCGCAGTCATCTGCGCGCCCGGCGCCGACGGCACAATGCCCTTCGAGTCGAATCGAAAACGCGTATAGGCCTGTACGCCGACGAAGTCGCTGGCATTCACCGCGTCCCACCAGCCGCCATAGAGCATCCTCTCTATCTCGGGCGCGATACTGCCCTCGCCGACGGCTTCGATCACCTGCGTCGTCAGGGTGACGCCGACGGGGAAGTCGCCAGGCCCCGCCTTGATCGCCTGGTAGGCCTTCGCGTGGGCATCGAGCAGATGGGCGTCGATGCGATCCGGATCCGCGAACAAGATCGAGGAAAATTTCGGCGAATGGGTCGCCCGCGCAGCGGCGGCGATCATCGCGACCCGATTGGTGCGGTATTCGGGCGTGGCGGCCGTCCGCAGCATCTTCACGAGCAGATGGATGTTTGCTTCGTTGAACGCAGAGGCCATGCCGATCTGACCGCCCAGCGCGCGCGTGGCGCGCTCGCAGAAACGCGCGAACAGGTCGGCGCTATCCGGCACTTCCCATCCACCGCGCATAGCGAACCAGCGCGGCACAGTGAAGTGGTTGTACGTAACGATGGGCAGCAGGCCATGCGCGCGACAGGAGGCAAGCACTCGCAGGTAGCGGTCCAGTTCGGCCTGAGAAAACCGTCCCGGCTCGGGCTCTATCCGGGCCCACTCGATTCCGAACCGATAACAGTTCAGCCCGATCGAGCGGGCGATTGCGAAATCCTGTTCGTAGCGGTGATAGCTGTCGCAGCCATCGCCCGACGGTTCCTTGTAGACCGTTTCCGGCAAATTCTCGAGCAGCCAACTGTCGGAGTTGACGTCGTTCCCTTCGCTCTGGTGTGCCGAGATCGCCGCTCCCCACAGAAAACCTTTCGGCATCACGCGGCGCGCCGCCGCGCGTCCCGCGGCCGCACCGAGCGCCGTTGTCGCCGCCATCGCCGCAAGCACATCCCTGCGCGTCGTCATTTCGATTTCTCCCGTTCCACCGCGCGCGTCTCGCACGTCGCGCCGAACTCTTCCCGCAGACGTTTCTTGTCGATCTTTCCGGTCATCGCGAGCGGCATTGCGGACACGCGCACGATGGCGTCGGGCAGCCACCAGTTCGCAACGCGTGCGCGAAGCGCGTCGAGCAGCGCTTCATCGGTGAGATGGGCGCCCTTTCTCAGTTCGACAATCAGCACGGGCCGTTCGCCCCATTTGGCGTGCGGCCGGCCAACGACCGCAACCAGGACCACGTCGGGCAACGCGCCGACGATGCCTTCGATCTCACCGGGATTGATCCATTCGCCACCCGACTTGATGAGATCCTTGGTTCGCCCGGTAATGCTGACGTTGCCGTCCGCGTCGATCGTGGCGAGATCGCCGGTGTCGAACCAACCGTCCGCGTCGACTGCAGAATCGGCATCGCCGAAGTAGCGTTGAATCACGCTCGCGCCACGCACGCGCAAACGTCCCTCACATCCACGTTGTTCGGGCAGCGGCACTCCGTTGGCATCCGTGAGTAGAAGGTCAACGCCGATCGGCGGGCGCCCCGCCTGGGAAGCTCTGCGCACCTGCGCCGTCGCCGGTGACGTGGTGCCCAGCGGTGACAACTCGGTCATGCCCCAGCTGGTCTGGACACTGACACCGAGGCGCTTTTCCAGGCGGTCCATCAGCGCCTGCGGCACCGATGATCCGCCGAGCATCACACGCTCGAGCGACGGCACCTCTGCGCCTGTCTGATCCAGATAGTCGGCGAGACCAAGCCAAACCGTCGCGACGCCTGCCGCCAAAGTAACGCCCTCGGCATTGATCAGGTTTGCAAGACTCGGCCCGTCCTGGTAGCGGCCCGGCAATACAAGCTTCGCTCCCGCGGCCGGCCCGGAGAAGGGGAAGCCCCAACCGTTGGCATGGAACATCGGCACAGCAACCAACACCGAATCGCGTGCGGTCAGGCCACTCGCGTCCGCCTGAAGCTGATGAATGGTATGCAGATAGTTCGAGCGGTGAGTGTAAGTAACACCCTTCGGCGCACCTGTAGTGCCGGACGTGAAACACAAACCAGCCGGCGTGTTTTCATCGAACCCGCCCCACGCGATGGGCTGACCGCGTTCCTCCAAGAGGTAGTCGTAGCGCCACGCGCGAACGCGATCGCAGTCTGGTAGCGACACTTCCGCACCGGGCTCGTCGAGCACCACGACGTGCTCGAGAGTTGGACACAGCGGGATCAGCTTCTCAGCCAGCGACGTCAGATCGGGACTGATAGCCAGCACGCGATTCGCGGCCTGCTGAATCATCGCCGCCAGATGCGTGTGCGACATTCGTGGGTTGAGCGTGTGGCAAACGATGCCGACTCCCATCGCGCCGTACCAACACTCCATGTGCGCCTGGCTGTTCCAGGCCAGCACGGCGAGATGGTCGCCGAGTACGAGACCTAGCGAGCGAAGCGCGCCCGACAGGCGCCTGCTGCGATCCCTCATCGCCGAATACCCTATGCGGGCGGTAACTCCGCCGCGGCAGCCCGTCACTACTTGCGTAGCACCGTGCCATTTGGCTGCATGATCGATGAAGCGATCCAGCGTGAGCGCATAGGGCTGCATGGCGCCGGCATTCGAAGCGATCGTCATCGCGCGGCGTCGCTCTGCCATGACTGGATAGGGCTCGCTCTGCGATCGCGTCCGAGCCGCAGCGCCAGCGCGAAATGAAGACCGATCGCGATGAGGTAGAAAGGCACCAGGCTATAGAAGGCGAGCTGCAGCGAGTTCGCAGGATGCGCCGGACGTAGCCAGTCGCTCACGGCCCCGAGCCATGTGGGTCCGAGGCCCAGCCCTATGAGGTTCATGATGAGCAGCAGCACCGCCCCAGCCAGCGTTCGCTGTCGCGCGGACACCGCGTTTTGCACCAGAGTCACCGCGGGCGTCAGATAGAAGTAGTTGAGGAACGTCGGCACTGCGAGAAAGGCGAGCGCGACCGGCCAGGTGGGTGCGTGAACGAAGCCTATGAAGAACGGCACCGCCATCGCCAGCGCGATGCCGGGAAGGAAACCGTACACCTGGGGCCATCGTTGGCCAAAGCGGTCGATCAACCTTCCCGACAGGAAGATGCCCGCGCTGACGAATATCCCAAGAACCAGCGCATACCAGATGGCGATCTCGTCCAGCGTCATCGCCTTCTCGCGCATCAGGAAGAGCGTAGTGAAGCCCAGCGTCGCGTAGGTAACGAACTGAGTGGCACCTGCAGCGAGAGAGACGAGCGTGAGCGTCGGTCGCGTCGCGAACATCCGCAGCGCTGCCCATAAGCTGACGGCCCCTTCCGCTCCATCCGGCGCGGCAGTCCCTCGCACTTGCGAGTCCATAGCACCACGTCTCGGCTCCCGGACCATGCCCCACACCGCCGCGGCCGCAATCAAGCCCGCGCCGCCGAGCAGGATAAAGGCGAGACGCCAGTCATACGCCGCGGCGATCTTCGCGCCGAAGGCCACGCCCAACGCCTGGCCGATGGGAGGGCCGAGATTGAAGAGTCCCAATGCCGTTCCACGGCGCGCCGCAGGGAAGTAATCTGAAATGATCGAATAGGAAGGCGGTACGCCGCCGGCTTCGCCGATGCCGACACTCATGCGCGCTACGGCGAGTTGCGCATAGTTCTGCGCCATGCCGCAGGCGACGGTCGCCGCGCTCCACAATGCACACGCGACCGTCAGAACTCGAACCCGGTTGCCGCGATCGGCTAGCCATGCGACCGGCACGCCGAGAATGCAGTAGAACAGCGCGAAGTAGAGCCCGCCCAAACGCCCGAGCTGCCCGTCACTGAGACCCATCTCGTCCTGGATCGGCTTTGCCAGGATCGACAGCAACTGACGATCGAGAAAGTTCAGCACGTAGACCAGGCACAACAGCGCCAGCACCACCCACACATAGCGCCCGTCGCGCGCACCAGGGGTGTGTGTCGAGGCCGGATCCATAGCCATGTCGTCGTTCATCTCGATAGGACGCCGGGCGCCGCCCTACTTCTTCTTTGCAGCCCGGCTCTGGCAGATGGCCAGTAACCCCGCCGCCATGAACTTCGCCATGTGCCGCCGGATCGAAGCGAAATCCCCGGAAGAGCACAGCCCATGCGACAGCTCGTCCAGCCGGCCGGTGCGCGCCATGTTGTGTGTCATCGCGCCGGAGACGAAGTGATAGCCCCAGAAGATCGTTTCTTCGTCGCAATCCGGCATCGCTTTGCGGAGCAGGTCGATCAGTGCGAGCACGACCGGATTGAAGTACTTCGTCATTTTCTCGGCGCCCCAGCCGGCAGCACTATTGGCTTGCGCGGCGATCTTGCCGAACGCGGCCCACTGTTCCGGGTCGTCCAACTGCAGGCTGAGGTCGGTGTCGATCCAGGCCCTCAATGCACCTTCGACCGTCACGTTGTCGCCCGCTTCCTCGGCATAACGTCGCATCGCCTCAAGTCGATTGCGCGCGGAGAGCGGTGCGCGCCGCGCCCAGACCGCCTCGTAAATGCTTTCCTTGCCTTTGAAGTGGTAGTGAATCAGTGTCGAGCTGACGCCGACGCGCGCGGCGACGTCCTTCAACGTGACGCCGTGATAGCCGAACTCGGCGAACAGCTGTTCGGCGGCGTCGAGAATGCGTGCGATCGAGGCTTCCCGGAGGAGTGCCTTGTCGCTGCGGATGCGAGGGCGGCGCGGTGCGGGCGCCCTCTTCAACTTTGCTTTTTTCGGGGTGCTCATCGGGCAGCAGGCTGGAGGCCTGGAACAGGGGCGTCAACGCTGAAAGCCGAAAAACCGATATCGAGCCGCCAACCGCGCCCCTCCGCCCGCCTGCTCGCGACCAGCGCGTCCGCGAAGGCGAAGGCAGCGGGCTTCAGATCCCGCGCGGCGGCCGGACGCTCTTCGATATCAAGATAACCCCGATCCTGTGCAGTGAAACGTGGCCAGGGCGGCATACCTGGCGCCTTGGGGACGCCGGTCCGGACGAACGAAGTCCAATAGCTCAACATGGCGTCCGACAGCTGCGATTCCGTGCTCGTGAGCGGGGGACGTGGCCAGTTAGGCCCAAGCGCCGCGGACTCGCCGACCTGGCCGAACACGTAGGGCAGCTCGCTGGCATGGAATGCCGCCAGATCCCGAGCGCGCTGCGCCGGCGTGCTGTGCCGGAAAAAATAGAGATAGGCCGGCTGCCCCCCCGCCGCCTGTTGCCGCACCAGATAGTGCGCGGCCCAGCCATACAGGCCGTCGCGGATCGAATCCATCGCGTCAGCCCGGGGATCGACTCCGGGATACACGGCAAGGAAGTCAGAGGCTCGCGCGCCAAAGCGGCGCCGAACGTCTGCTTCGTATGCAGCCTGGCTGTCGGGTGCCTTAGGCGCCAGGAACAGGAGCGATCGGATTTCGCCCTCGTTGAAGCCGGCAAGCACCGGCACTCTCGCCTGCTCTCCTCGGGCGAAGACGTCAGCGAACTGCCGCGGCAGCGCGACTCCATCGATGACGGGCTCAGGTTGCCACCCGGTCGCAAGTCCAGCCTGGAACAACGCCACCAGATCGGCTGCGCGGAGCGCCGCGGCGTTCGATGCGCCTGCGGCCTTGGCCAGCGCAGCTCCCGCCGCCTCAGCGGAAGGCAGGCCGAGCGCTTCATCGTGGAGTGCGCGATAACTAGGCATGTACCCGCTCTGCACGATCGCCTTGGCAAACAATCCGCGTGCGGGCGGACTGGCAAGCAGCGCGATGACACTGAGTCCGCCGGCCGACTCGCCGGCAATGGTGACCTGCCCCGGATCGCCCCCGAACGCGGCGATGTTCCCGTGTACCCAGCGCAGTGCCTCGATCTGATCGAGAAGGCCGTAGTTACCGGACAAACGCTGCGGCGACTCGGCACTCAGCGCCGGATGCGCCAGATATCCCAGCAGCCCGAGCCGATAGTTGATCGAGACAAAGACGACGCCCTGCTTGGCGACCTTCACACCGTCGTACAAAGGTTCGGAGCTGCTTCCCCCGACCAGGGCGCCCCCATGAATCCACACCATGACCGGCAGCTTCTTCGCACCGGTCGGCGCCCAAACGTTGAGAGTCAGGCAGTCTTCGTTGATCGATGCCATGCCGCCGTAATAGAGACTGGTCGGCGGTGATGGAGGTTGAAGGCAGGCGTACCCAAACGCCCGAGCATCGCGAACGCCATCCCAGGCAGGCGCCGGAACCGGTGCTCGCCAGCGCAGCTCGCCTGTCGGCGGCCTGGCATATGGAATGCCCTTGTAAGCGGCTACCCCAGCGCTAGCCTCTGTGACACCCTGCAAGATTCCCGCGCGGACGCGAACCTGCGGCCGTGTTTCACTCGCGCCGACGGCTGACCCTGCAGCTGACACGGCAGCGAGGCACATGGAAACAAGAGCCGCCAATCCGTGGCGTCGTCCACGCCGAACAAACCCTGCCAATGCCATGTGCATCCTCGTTGGCTCAAAACTCGTAACCGAGCCGCACGCCAAACGTCCTGGGCCGAACGATCGCATAGCGGCTGTCGATGAAGGCTTCGGGATGAATGTATACAACTGCATCACTGTTGCCGAGATTTTCCACGTACAAAGTCGCGCTCATCTTGCCGATGCCGACTCCGGTTTGCAGGTTGGCGTATGAGTAAGAGTCGGTGTTGCCGTAGAGCGCGCTCGGCGTCCCCCGGGTGCCCGGCGAGTTGGGGAAGCCGTTGGGAAATGAGCCCACATGCTGAACCTGGAAGCTGGTGAACCCGGTGTTCGAGCCACCGAGCTTGTAGCTGTAAGTGCCGTAGAACGACCCCTGCAGATGCGGTGACGCGAGGCGTGAACCCTTCACCGAGCCTGAGATCACAGCCTCCTCGGCGGACAACTCCGTCACTTTGGCCTCGTTCAGCGAGCCGTTCAGTCCGAACACGAGCCCGCTAACCGGCGTGACAGTGATTTCCGCTTCCAGTCCTTTGCTCTCGGCACGCCCGACATTGGTCGCAAACTGAACCGAATCCGACGGGCGGTTGGCCTGAACCTGGATGTTCCGCCAGTCGATGTAGTACGCGGCGAAGTTGGTGGTCAGCCTCCCCTCCATCCAGCGCCCCTTCAGACCCAGCTCATAGTTCTTCAGGTCGTCCGAGCCCGCCCCTGCGGGAATAACGAGGTCATTTGGATTGACGATGCTGACGCTGCCCGCGCGCGAGTTATAGACAGGCGTCCGGTAACCCGTAGACACGGTGGCGTATGTTGTCAGGTCGTGTGACGGCTCATAGGTGACGCTCGCTTTCCACGACGTTTTTTCCGCTGAAGGAAAGTGGGCCGTCGAGGCAGCGTTTGGCGTTAGAGCGAGCGGCCCGCCAAGGCCGAACAACGCATAGGTGAAATACGCGGAGTTGAAGCCCGCAGCGGTGTCCACCGTTCCGCCATATTTACCGTAGCGAAGACCACCACTGACCGAGAATTTGTCGGTGAGGTGATAGGTGACATCACCGAAGCCTGCGAGTTCGTAAGTGCGCGTGTCGCTACCGAAAGCGCCGAACGTAGCGTCGGCCGGTAGCCCGGTGATCTTGCGGGCGGCGAGGAACGCCGGGGTCGACTGGTTCAACCCTGAAAGTTCGGTGCCTCGATGCAGGTAGAAGGCGCCCGCTACCCAATCGAACTTGCCCCCGGCGCTGGAGACGAGCCGTGCCTCCTGAACGAACGTTTTCGATCGAAAACCATCCAGCAGGTAGAAGGGAATGGGGCCCCCGAAAGTGCCGGCCAGGTCTACGTCGAAGAGGCTATCGGCGATCGAGTAGGTCGAGGAGCTGGTCAGGTCTGCGCCTTCGAACTGGTAGTCCAGGGTCGCGTTGTAGACCTGCGTCTTCGAGGTGTAGAGGTCGGGGCGCGTCGAGAGACGCTTGCGCTCCCCTAACTTTGGGTTGGTCAGTGAGGCATCCCGGGGATCGCTGTCCTCGTAGGAGCCCAGCAGCCGGGCGCTGAACTTGTCGGTCGGCCTCCATAGCAGGATTGCGCGGCCGCCCGAGTCTTTGAGCGAGTTGGAGTTCTTCGCGCCCGTGCCGACGTTGTCGATGTAGCCGTCTTCGTTCCGGTGGAAGCCGACCACGCGTAACCCGAGTTTGTCCGTAACGAGCGGAATGTTGACCATGCCGTTGTAGCGTTGGCGGGTGCCGCCACCATCGGACGTCTGGCCGACGTCGACGAGAGCGGACGCATCGAATTTCGCTAGATCAGGACTGTGCGTCAGGATACGCAATGCGCCCGACAGCGAACCCGAGCCGAACAGCGTGCCCTGCGGGCCGCGGAGGAATTCGACGCGTTCGACGTCGTAGAGATTGGGATTCAGCGTCACCGTGTTGCCGATCGTGCTGAGCGGCAGCTCGTCGAGATAGATGGTGGTGGTGGTCTGCAACCCGGCACCCCAGCCGTTCGTTGAAATGCCGCGGGCAGTGAGACGGACGTTGTTGTCACTCGCAAAGTTCAGCACGGCTCCCGGTGTCTCACGCGCAATCCCCTCATAGCCGACGATGCCCTTCTGCGTCAGCTCGGCTTGTGAGAGTGCGGTGACACTGAGCGGCACGTCCTGAAGGCGTTCGCTACGGCGTGTGGCCGTGACGACGATTTCCTCGAGTGTGTTGGTGCTGCCGGTCACCTGGTTCGTACTTTGTGCATTCTGCGCGTCGGCGGAAGCCGCCCCGACGAGCAACGCAAGAGGCGCCATCGTGTAAGCCAAACGGTTCATTACCCCCCCTCCATTTTCGCTACCGCGTCTCAGTGACGCTGTTCCCGATGAGCGAGGCCTTCACTCGCTGTGCATGCAGAATTAACACTGACTGCCGAGTAAGTCAACATTACGGAAACGGCCGGCTATACTTTGCGGCGCTCGCCTGACCGAGGGCGACGCCGGACTTTCCAAGGGGTGATCTGAGAATGTCTTCGCTACTGGTCTCGCGCCGCGACGTCGAGTTCCTGCTGTTCGAATGGCTCGACGTCACGCGACTCACCGATCGTCCGGTGTTTGCCGAGCACTCACGGCAGACGTTCGATGCGGCACTCGACACTTATTCGCAGATCGCCCATTCCGAGTTCGCGCCACACAACAAGAAAGTAGATCGGGAACCCCCGCGGCTGGTTGGCGAGAACGTCGAGTCGGCACCTGAGCAGCGTGCCGCATTGAAGGCATTCGCCGCGGCGGGGCTTCTCGCCGCGTGCCAGGAAGAATCGTTCGGAGGTATGCGTCTACCTTACGTCGTTGAGCGTGCGGGGCTCGCGTTCGTGCTCGCCGCCTGCCCCACCACAACCGCGTACGCCTTCCTGACGATGGCCAATGCCAACCTGCTTTTGACCCACGGCACTCCGTCCCAGGTAGAGCGTTTTGTGCGTCCGATGCTCGACGGAAGATGGACGGGCACTATGTGCATGTCGGAGCCGCATGCCGGCTCATCGCTGGCCGACATTACGAGCCGCGCGGAGCGGCAACCGGATGGAACCTACTTACTGACCGGAAACAAGATGTGGATTTCGGGGGGCGACCACGATCTCACGGACAACATCGTTCACCTCGTGCTCGCCAAAGTGCCTGACGAACACGGAGCCCTCCGCGCTGGAGTGGCCGGGATCTCTTTGTTTATCGTGCCCAAGTACACAGTCGGACCGGACGGCAAAGCCGGCTCGCGCAACGACATCGTTGTAGCCGGCCTG